>CALKAH010000038.1 GCA_937983315.1 uncultured Acholeplasmataceae bacterium
CTTGATATTCGGATTCGCGACCTTGTTTTGCAGATCCACCCGCAGAATCACCTTCCACGATATAGATTTCAGAGATTGCAGGATCTTTACTTCTGCAATCTGCAAGTTTCGATGCGAATCCAAGTGCATCAAGAGGTGACTTTCTGCGTGTTGCTTCACGTGCTTTCTTTGCTGCAATACGTGCACGAGATGCCATTAAACATTTTTCGATAATGGCTTTAGCATCAGTTGGATTTTCGAGTAAATAGCGTTCAAAACCATCACCAAACACTTGAGATGTGATCCCACGAACTTCAGGATTACCTAATTTGGTTTTGGTTTGTCCTTCAAATTGTGGATTGGGGTGTTTCACAGATACGATGGCTGTTAGACCTTCGCGTGTATCTTCGCCTAAGAAAGAATCATCCTTTTTAAGCATGCCTGAATCTGTTCCGTATTTATTTAAAATACGTGTTAATGCCATTTTATATCCATCTTCATGCATACCCCCTTCATGTGTGGGAATGTTATTCGTAAATGAATATAAATTGGTTGCATACGAATCATTATATTGCATGGCAATTTCAATGGTAACTCCATCGACTTCTTTGTCCATATAAATGACTTCTTGATTGACTTTGCCTTTGCCTGAATTCAAGAATGATACATATTCGACAATACCACCTTCATAATGATAGGTGTGTTCGATCGGTAGATCGCCACGTTGATCAGAGATTGTGATCTTAATGCCCTTGTTAAGGAATGCGAGCTGTTGAATACGATTTCTGAGAACCTCAAAATCATACACTGTCGTTTCAGTAAAGACGAGATGATCGGATTTAAAGGTAACAATCGTTCCAGTGTGTGTTGATGTCCCAATCACGTTGACATCGGTGACTGGAATGCCACGTTCATAGCGTTGTTCATACGCTTTATCATCACGGTGAATTTCAACTAAGAACCATTCGGATAAGGCATTAACAACCGAGGCACCAACCCCGTGTAAACCACCCGATACTTTATACGATTTGCCATCAAATTTACCACCCGAGTGAAGCGATGTCAAAATCGTCTCAACAGCGGGACGGTGTGTTTTAGGGTGGAGGTCAACAGGAATTCCACGGCCATCATCAGTGACACGAATGATTTCGCCTTTAAGAATTTCGAGCTTGATATTGGTCGCATACCCACCTAAAGCTTCGTCAATCGAGTTATCCACGATTTCCCAAACTAAGTGGTGTAAACCTCTTGCTCCTGTACTTCCAATATACATACCTGGGCGTTTTCTTACCGCCTCAAGACCTTCTAAGATTTGAATGTTTGATGCATCATAATTCGACATACGTTCACTCCTTCGTTAAGTGGATCATCTGGATGTGTGCACCCTCAATTGCATGTGTGCTGTTCATGATGATTTGATGCTCTTTCGGTAACTCTTTTAAGAAACGTTCTTGACGTTTGGGATCGAGTTCACTGAGCACATCATCTAGCAGTAGGGTCACCTGTTGATTTGTTTTTTCTTTGATTAATGCAAGTAGAGCAAGTTTTAAAGCAATGACCATCAAGCGCTGTTCACCTTGTGATGCATAACTTTTAGCATCATGTCCATTAAAACGGAAGATGACATCATCACGATGAGGACCGACTTGTGTCGCTTGATAGAGAATATCTTGTTTTTGATTTTTCTTTAGTGCATGAAGAAATGCTTTTTCATCAACATCAGGTTGATATAAACATTCAACATGATGTGAAGAGAATAAGCCATACGATTCTTGAAATTTTAGATTCAATGATTCAATGAATTGTCGACGTTCTTCCATAATTTTGATACCTACATCATAGAGCTGTTCACCTAAAATGTTTAAGAATGTGTAATCATCATCGATGTTAATCTTTTTTAATAAGCTATTTCGCTGTTTTAACACATTTTTATAGGTATTCAAGTATCTTAAGTAGGGTTTATGGATTTGCATCCATTCAAGGTCAATAAACTGTCTTCTGCCTTGTGGTGATCCTTGAATCAATTCTAAATCTTCTGGAGCAAACATCACAACACGGAGATGTCCGATAAAATCACTGATCTTTCGTTTTTCAATACCGTTGATCGATGCTCTTTTTCCTGTTTTTGATAAAACAATGTCATAGCGATCGTCTTTTGTCCATACCTTGACATGACTAAAGGGTTCCCCCGATTCGATCATATCTTTTTCATCGGCTGTACGATGAGACTTTGTTGTTGCAACAAAATAAATCGCTTCTAGAATGCTTGTTTTTCCTGAACCATTCGGTCCATCAATATAGCTGAAGGGTAAATCAAACGTGACATCATAACTGTGATGGTTACGAAAGTGTTTAAGACTGACTCTTTGGATCATTGACGATCACATACTCTTTATGTTCAACCATGATACGATCACCTGGATATAATTTTTTACCACGTTCTGTTCTTTTTTCTTGGTTGACCAAAACATCGTTTTCTAATAAAAAAAACTTGGCTTCCCCACCTGAACCAATGTGATCAGTCGCTTTCAATAATTGTCCTAATGTGATGTATTCGGTTGTAATTCTAAACTTTTTCATTCATTTCCCTCTGCTATCCTTTTATATTATATCATAATATAAGCAAAAATACATCCTTTTTCTACTTTTTTATACACATTCAATCCTGACTGCGTCTCAGTTTCTAAAATGCGCTTAAAACGGAAATTTCAACGTTTTTTGAAATCGATAAAAAAAGAGCCACCGAAGTAGCTCTCATTGAAATTATGTCTATGTTTAGTCGATACGAACAGGTAAAATCAGGTGTAACAGATCAGCATCTAAGTTTCCTTTAATGACAAAAGGTTTGACTTCCCCAGCAAATTGAACAAGGATTTCAGATGAACTAAATGATTTCAAAGCTTCAACTAAATAACGAGAAGAGAATGCAATCTTAATCACTGGACCTGTCACATCAGATGAAGGAATGATTTCTTCTAGAGCATCCCCAACTTCATTGTTGGTTGAACTGATTTCAACAACACGGTCAGGTCTTAAACTCATCTTGATGATGTTATAATTGGTTTCACGATCTCTTGGTGATAAGAGTGATACACGTTCAACAGCAGCAAGTAATTCTTCTTTGTTAAAAGGGATAACCACAGGGAATTCAATAGGAATGATTCTCATGGTATCAGGATAGGTTCCTTCAAGCAAACGTGTTTGGAATAAAATCTTATTCATCTTAAATAAGACTTTATTGGGATTAATGAAAAGTTCAACATCTTCATTGTAGGTATCTAAGATCTTAGAAAGTTCATCCAAACTCTTATTTGGAATGACGATATCAAATTGCTTGCTATGTGTTCTAAGTTTCACATTTTTTTGTGATAATCGATAAGAGTCTGTTGCTACACAGTAAAGATGATTATCTAAATACTTAAAGTTAACACCGGTTAAGATAGGACGTTTTTCTGAAGTTGCTGTTGCATAATTGGTTTCTTTAATGATGCCTCGAATTAATTGACTGTCTAATACGATAGGATCATCTAAATCAAGGAAATCAATTTCAGGATAATCTTCAACATCCATCAAACGTAATTTGAATTCTGAACGGTCAGCTTTAATGACAATCAGTTTATCTTCAATCAATGCGAATTCAACGCGTTGAGAAACAATCTTTCGAATGATTTCAATGAGATACTTCCCAGGTATAGCAACTTTACCACCTTGCTTAATAGAAAGTGAATGATCATCGATGAGCACTTGGATCGCAACATCGGTATTGCTTGTTGTCAGTAAAATATGATCTTCATTGACTTCAAACTTGACGGCATAAAGAATGGGAAGAGGCGTCTTAGAAGGAAGACCTTTTTGGACGATAAGTAGTTGGTTGAGTAATACGTCACGATCGACACTAAAAATCATATGCGTGCTCCTTTATTTTCTTATTTCAATCTTTTAATTATTGTTGTTACAAATGTGGGTTTGTGGATAAATCGATTGATGGCTCTATATCGTATTTATTATACCACATTTTCCACATATTATAAACGCTTATTTTTTGTTAAATGCGTCAATCTTTTTTGTAATCGTATCGACAGCGATGCGTAATGCTGTATCTTGTTTTAAATCATTTTCAATCTTTTCACATGCAGCTAAGACGGTTGAATGGTCGCGATCACCAAAGAGAGAACCTATTGTTTTATAGGGAATGTTGTAACGAAGTTTGATCAGATACATCGCGATATGACGCGGTAAAATGTATTTTGAATGTCTTTTCTTTCCAATTAAATCTTCTAATGTGATGCCATAGAAATCACTCACAATTGATTGAATGCGATCATAATTGTTTTCGTTTAAAGAATCGCTCTTGCGTTTGGTCTTAAGGAGCGGTTCTAAAGCCTCATTCACTGTTTCAATCGTCATGTCAAGATTATTGGTTAAACAATAGAACAAGACACGTTTGAGGGCTCCTTCAAGCTCACGGATGTTTGTAACAAACGATGATGCGATGAATTCTAAGACATTTCCTGGAATATCATGGATGTCAGACGATTCAGATGCAAGTTTTCGTTTTAAAATCTCAATACGATGTTCGAGATCTGGGACTTGAATATCGACAGTTAATCCTACTTCAAAACGTGAAGTCAAACGTGTCATGATATTTTTAAGCTCAGATGCAGGTTTATCACTGGTGATCACAATTTGCTTATTGGCTTGATAGAGATAGTCGAATAATTTGAAGAATTCCATCTGCGTCTTTGTCGCACCACCCATGATTTGGATATCGTCGACAAGCAAAATATCAATTTCTCGGTACTTCGCATTGAAATCTTCCATTTTTTCTTTTTTTAATAGATTCGCGAAATCTTCGATAAAGCCATCTGCTTTCACATAAAGAACTTTCTTATTGATGTCTTGATCTAAAATGTAGTTACCAATCGCTTGCATTAAGTGCGTTTTACCTAGTCCTACATCACCAAAGATGTAAAGAGGGTTAGCAACAGCACCAGGTTGGTCAGCAACTTTCATCGCCATACGGAAGGCAAACATATTGGATTTACCCACAACAAAGTTGTCAAACGTATAAGTTGCATTCAAGTTACCTGGACGGTATTTTAAACTTAGATTGCGTTCAGGACTCACCAAGGTTTCTTCGGGGATCAGTTCTTGAGCGGTCACAAATTTAAAACGGATCGGTGCTTGGTTGTATTTTTGAGCAAGCGCATTGATTTTACCGAGATAAAGACGGTTAATGCGATTTTTAATAAATTCACTTGGGACTAAAACATAAACGTGATCGTTTGCGTACTTATGGGTAGACTTCAAAGGTTCAAAGACTTCCTGAAAAATGTCTTCGCTAAATGTCGTCTCAAGTTCATTCAAAATGCGCTGCCACAGCAGGTCGTAAGTGTTCATATAAAAACCCCTTATTTCATCGTATCAATAGGATATCATACTTACAAAAAAACGAGCGAAAAAGATATCCACAGTTTTTGTGGAAAACCAAAGAAGGAAGTGTGTGGACAAGTGGAAATCATGTGGAAAACTCGCCATATCTTACGTCTTTATTAAGCCATCAGTCGATTTTGCCCAGTTATCCACAAACCCACAAAAAAGTGGTTAAGTTATCCACATCATAAGATCAAATCAGATGATGGAAAAACGATGAAAAAACAAACAATTTTCTTACTTCTCAAAAAACTAGGAAGACACATCTTCAAAAGCATAAAAAAAGCATCGTTTATGGTTGACAAACCAGGGGTCTTTATATATAATGAAAAGGCATGGTTTCGCAAGAAAGGTGGTTTTATTTGTGAAAAGAACATATCAACCAAGTAAGCTAAAACGCGTTAAGACCCATGGCTTTAGAGCGAGAATGGCTACTGCTAATGGTCGTCAAGTGTTAGCTCGTCGCAGATTGAAAGGCCGCGCAGCATTAACTGTTTAAATTGAATCTTTATTTTAAAAATACTTGGATTACTCGTTTAAAATAATAACACACGTTATTTTTTTGGGTAATCCTTTCTTTTTTAAAATACTTGAAAACCGATGAACAAGAGATATCGCATAAAGAAGAATAGCGAAATCGATGCGATCTTTAAACAGAAGGTTGTCAAAGGTGACAGTTATTTTGCTATTTATCAGGCTGACGATCCAACAAGCGATCACTTTCGTTTTGCACTATCGATTGGTAAACGCTATGGTCATGCTGTATCGCGTAACCTCGCTAAACGTCGCATACGAATGATTATCAGTGAGTTCAAAGACAACATTAAAAAACAAAAAGAAATTGTTGTTGTCATCAAACCCACGGTCTCTCAGTTGAGTTATCAGGACATGAAAACCAAATTAACCGTTCTATTTAAAAAATCTAAACTCATGGAGAACGAAAACAATGAAACGAATCATCTTTAGTTTGATGATGGTGGTATTAGTCTTCAGTTTAGCTGCCTGTGGTGGTGGAGCAGACCCTGTTGAAGTTGTGGTCTCTAACAACCCAGTTGGTGAAACAGGTGTATGGGAAAAACTCGTTTTTGATCATACCGAAGCTAACAGCATCGTCTTTAAAGGGGAAAATGGACTATCTTATTGGAGTCTATCCCAAAAAGGTGTCGGTACACTCGTCGAATATGATGGTGCTCTTCCGACTAATGTACAAACAAACGCTGATGGTGTGAGAACCTATACCTACACCGTCTCAGATATTGAAACGTCCTTTCAGTTATATGTAAAGCCTGAAACGATTGTTGGTGATCCCGATGATATCGTGATGGTCGCCTTCCGTTATGTAAAGGACAACGTCCTTTATCAAATTGGTGAAACCTTTGATCCAACCGGTATGCTCATCTATGTGGTGAGAAGAGATGGTGATGTCACTGAACTTAAGGGTGAAGATGTCAAAGCTTCATTTGATGATCATGACTACTCTCCACTCGATGAAGATGGATTCAAAAATCAACATCAATATAACGTGACGTTCACGTATGAAGATTTCAGTCAAGACATCAATGTTTATGTATCAGGTGGTGAACGCCCCATCTCAAACAAGGATGCAACCTTCTTTGACTGGATCTTAGTCATTCCTGTTGCATTTATCATGAATTTCTTTGCAGGATTATTTGGAAACAACTTTGCTGTCGGTATTTTACTCACCACGATCGTGGTTCGTACACTTGCTTGGCCGATTTATGCGAAGAGCAACGACATGTCCATCAAGATGAACCTTGCACAACCCGATATGGCACGCGTCCAATCCAAATATGCAACCAGAAAAGACCCACAATCACAACAGATGATGCAAATGGAAATGATGCAGGTTTACAAAAAGCACGGCATCAACGTCTTTGGATGTCTTATGCCTTTCCTTCAAATGCCTATCTTCATCGCGATGTATGGTGTCGTTAGACGTATTACGCTTGCCGGTGGTATGTATACAGAAGGTGTCATCAATACCAACTTCTTAGGTATCAATCTAGCAAACGGTAACGATGGTATTATCGGTATGGTACTTGCAGGTTTAGTTGGTGGAACGATGTTCTTGTTACAACAGATTTCAATGAAGAAACCCGCGTACGCGAAGAATACGGGTCGTCAAAACTTAAATCCACAAGCTCAACAAACCGAAAAGACAATGAAATATGTCAGCTACTTCATGGTCATCATGATGGCATTCGCTTCATATTCATCAAATGCGCTTGCACTTTACTGGATTTTCGGTAACATCTACTCCTTAGGTCAAACACTCGTGAATCGTAAGCTGAACGAAAAGAAACACGAAACATTAAGACAAAAACAAATATTGGGGTGAAGATATGAACTTAAAACGTGTCGAATTTGAAGCTAAATCCTTGCAGGAAGCTGAAAAAATGGCTGTAGAACAGCTAAAATTGCAGAAAGATAAGATCAAACTCACCGTCTTAAAAGAAAAGAAGGGTTTACTCGGTTTTGGAACCTCAGCCTTCTATGAAGCCACACCAAACATTAATTTAGCAACAGAAGGTAAGGTTTACCTTGAAAACATCTTAAAGACGATGGGCATTAAGACTCGCATGGAAGTCAGAACATTAAGCGAAGGTGAAGAAATTCATTATCATATCGAAAGTGATGAAAACGCACTTTTGATTGGCCGTGAAGGACGCACATTACTCGCTCTTCAATTCATGCTCAGAAATTACTTAAATCTTTTTGTTGATGATCATTTGATTGTTGCTCTTGATATTGGTAATTATCATGAAAACAGAAAGAAGCAACTTGAAATCCTTGCAACCAAGACCGCCAAAGAAGTTGCTCAAACACGAATTGCCGTTAAATTAGATCCTATGAATGCCTTTGACCGCCGGATCATTCACACCAAGCTTGCTGAATGGCGTGATGTGACGACCGAATCTGAAGGTGAAGGCGAACAACGCGCACTCGTGATTAAACCTAAAAAATAATGAATCAAATGCCGAGATTTCGGCATTTTTCATTTTTTGAAGATGATAGAGCCGTGATATAATAAACTCAAGCAGGTGATGGTTTTGAAGTTGATGTTTGCAGCAAAGATCAAAAGTAGAAAAAGACGGAGAATCACAGTAGGCAAAGTTCTCAAAACATTGCTCATCCTCATTTTAATGGGGATGGTTTATTCATTGGGGATTGCAGTAGCTGAAAACATTCAAGTTGATCGCGCAATCGAAGATTTTAAGGATAGAAGTACGTTTGTTGAAGAAGTTACGATTGAATATAGCTTAGGGAACTATCAGACGAGAAGATACTATGAGGTTTCACGTGAAACATCATATGAATTAGAGGATACACGAAGTGTATTTTATAACGACACGAGAAAATTTCTTGGCCAAAAGGGAGATATTTTTGTTTCTCAAGACTCACCCTTTCCTTTTACAGCATGGGCTCATCTTTTTATCAGTTATTATTTTGGAGGGCACGCTGCAATCAATAATGGAAATAATCGATTTATCGAAGCTGTTGGATTCCCACAAGGTGATGAAACGATATTAGACTTTATCTTACATCCAGGAAATGAACCCCATAATTTCAGTGCAACCGTCAGCAATTCCTATACGAATTACTGGCTCAATCCAGTTTATCGCACAGAAAGTGATCCTGAATATCCTTATTATGGCACACGTTATCGCAATGAATTTATCGGTCTTCGTGTCAAAAATATCACCTCTGAACAGATCGATGGTGCTGTGAATTACGCACAAGATAAGGTTGATAAGAATCTCTACAATTTCTTATTTTTCCTTGATATGGAATACAAATTTTATTGTACTGATCTCGTCAGCCGTGCATACCAAAGTGTCATGGTCGACGAAAATAGACAAAAGAACTACTCACGTGCACTTAATGATGATCGGTTCATCACATCCGTGAACGATTTAATCCTTTCAGATGAAACATACATGATTTTCTATGTTGAATATATCGATGACGTTTGGCACATTTATTATTTAGAAGATGTGGAGGGGTAAACATGTTGGACTATTTCATTCTTGGTGGAATGGCTATTCTCATTGGATTGGTCGTTGTTTTAATCATCAAACTCAATAAAAACAAACCACTACCGCCTGATTTAACCGGTTTTTTGTCTTCACAAGCTGATCTTAAAGTTCATCTTCAAAAGGAGTATGCAGAATTTCGTTATCAGTTATCACAAATGATCCATGAATCGGGTAAAACATCACTCAAAGATTTAACAGAGTTTAAAGAAACGATGATTCGTCAAATAGAGCTTAAGTTTAAAGATATCAATGAAAAAGTTGATCTAAGACTCGGTGAAGGCTTCGATAAAACGAATAAGACGTTTACCGATGTCGTTGAACGGTTGACAAAAATTGATGAAGCTCAAAAGAAGATTGAATCACTCTCTAACGAAGTTGTTTCCTTAAACGACTTACTAAAAGGTCAAAAAACGAGAGGAATCTTCGGAGAAGTTCAACTTTATCAACTGCTTTCAGCTGTTTTAGGTGACAACACAGAACTCTATGAGAAACAAAAGACACTCTCCAATAAATCGATTGCAGATGCTGTGATTTATGCACCAGAACCCATCGGTATGGTGGCTATTGACTCGAAGTTCCCTCTTGAGAATTACAAACGTATGACCGATCGAAACCTAGGTGAAGCTGATCGTCTTCAAGCAACGAAAGACTTTAAGAAAGATGTCAAAAAGCACATTGATGACATCAAAAACAAATACATTATCTTTAATGAAACTGGCGATCAAGCATTTATGTTTGTTCCTGCAGAAGCCATTTTTGCTGAAATATCTGCGTATCACGAAGAGTTAATTGAGTATGCAGCCAAAAACAAAGTATGGCTTGTATCTCCGACGACACTGATCTCAACACTATCGATGATCCAAATGGTGGTTCGTAACCTTGAACGCGATAAACAAGCGAAAGTGATCGTTGAAGAACTTAAAAAACTAGGCGAAGAATTCAAACGTTATGTTGAACGCTGGGATAAACTTAAAAAATCGATTGAAACGGTCTCTAAAACTGCAGACAGTGTCCACACGACAAGTACGAAAATCTCAAAGAAATTTCAACATATATCAGAAGCTAAATTTATTGAACTTGATGATGAAGAAGACGAAGAATTACTCGAAACAGATGAAGCCCAATCCGATTGACAAATCGCATAATGAAGGGTATAATAATCTAGAAATCGATGAAAAGAGAGTAACGCTCATCCGCTTCGCATAGCGAGTCGGGAACTGGTGAAAGCCCGAACGAATGGTGACGTGAAAAACACTTGGAGAGATGGAAGAAATTCTTTATAAAGAATAGTAGAACCATCCGCGACCCGCGTTAAAGGTTTTGAGGGCTAGAATATTTTTCTAGAACTAAGGTGGTACCGCGTTATTTGACGTCCTTAGACAACTAAGGGCGTTTTTATATTGAAGGAGGATATCCATGGAAACAACAGTTAAACAGATTTACAGAGAAACCGAGACATTACTTGGAAAAACACTTGAAATCTACGGTTGGATTCGCAATCACCGTGCTCAAAAAGAGTTTGGTTTTATCAATTTCCACGATGGAACATTTTTTGAAACGCTTCAAGTCGTGTATGAAGAACAAAAGATCGATAACTTCAAAGACGTTCAAAAATTTAGAGTGGGTAGCGCCATCATGGTCAAAGGTGAACTCATCTTAACCCCTGATGCGAAACAACCTTTTGAAGTCAAAGCACTTCATATCGAACTTTTAGGCGATTCACCTGAAGATTATCCCATTCAACCCAAGCGTCATACGCGTGAATTTTTAAGAGAGGTTGCGCATCTACGTGCGAGAACCAACCTTTTCCACGCTGTTTTTAGAATTCGTTCGGTTGCTGCGATGGGTATTCATGAATTCTTTCAATCCAAAGGCTTTATTTACACGCATACACCGATCATTACAGGAAACGATGGTGAAGGTGCAGGTCAAATGTTTAGCGTCACCACACTTCCACTAGAAAACATCCCGTTAAACGAAGAAAAGAAAGTGGATTTTAAGAAGGATTTCTTTGGTAAACGTGCAAACT
>CALKAH010000039.1 GCA_937983315.1 uncultured Acholeplasmataceae bacterium
AGATCGTATTCGGTGACTGGAGTTCAGACGTGTGCTCTTCCGATCTATACATGTGATTCCGTACAACGATTCGATCACAACTCCTATAAATCACCCGATGAAACAAACCAAATTGATTGGAACTTAAAAGTTAACAACATTGAGACCTTTAACTATTATAAGTCATTGATTGCATTAAGAAAGATGAAGGATGTCTTTAGACAACCTACAGCCGCTCTTATTGAAGAACATTTATTCATCATTCCAGATACACTTTCAGGATTTGTCTCTTATTTTCTGTATGATGAAAATGATAATATGAAAACCATTTATATTCTCCATAACAATGGTTCAGCACAACGAGATATTCGATTACAACCAGGTGCGTGGAATGTCATCGCAACCACAGACGAATTTGGTGCACTACTCAGTGATGGCTTCGAAACTCTCTATACACAAGAGGGTGGAGAAAACATTACAATGTTACCAAATGACACACTGATCATGTATGCAAATGAGATTATTGAATACATGGATTATTCAATCGAACTCCCTGAACCTACCCATGGATTATCAGGTATCGCCATTGCTGGTATTGTTGCGGGTGCAATCATTGTTCTTGCAGCTCCAATTACTTTGATCATCATAAAGCGAAAGAAAATACTATAAAAATAAAAAGAGGTCTTATCCAAAAGGGTAAGGCCTCTTCTATTCAGTTGATTGAGGATGTTGTAACAGGAACTGAAATAACCATGCTGGAGTAAGGATTCATCACGATATTGCTCGCACTGAGTTGATTATCGTGGGTTTGATAAATCAAACCAAATGATGATAGTGAATGATTAAAAGAGATTATAGATGTGCTGAAATTATGCATGACAAGATATGCACTATTACCCGAGACCAGCATATACATCAATAGATCGGATCTTGGTGAAGTGATTGCCTTTATGGTTCCTCTTGATAACAGTGGATGATCCTTTCGTAAAGCGATAAGTTCGATATATGCATTGAGTAAACTATTGGAATCTAACAACTGTTCAGTCATTCCGAAAAGGTCTGTATTGTATGTCCCCCATGATGAGATGGATGTGCCACCAGCGACTGTATATTCGATTCGCTCATTTCCCCACTTATAGGGTTGTCGAATATTATTATCCGGTTTTGCTCCTGCCATGCCTATTTCTTCGCCATAATAGATCCATGAGATGCCTGGCATCATCATTAAAACCTGTGCAGCTAACTTCATCTTATTCAAACTAAATCCTACTTGATCTGCTAAACGATTTTGATCATGGTTGGTCAAAAAAAGTGAGTCGAGTGGTTGATCCTTTTCTTTTAGAAAGTTTGATTGTGCAGTGATCATTACATGAGCAAGATCGTTAGCTTGATTAGATTGAAGCCCTTGAATTAATGTATCTGCAAACTCGAAATTAAACGCAGAGTCCATTCCTTCATAGAAGTTAGATACATAATCTGAGCTGATAGTATACACTTCTCCAACCACAAAAGCGTCTGAATTGATAGCTTTGACATAATGATTGAACTCACGGAAGTACTTCACATTTTCCATGAGCGTCGCTGTACCGATTGGATACTCTTTCGTATCATAAATATGTTTTGCAGCATCAATTCTAAAACCATCCACACCTTTTTCGAGCCAAAATGTCAAGATATTTTTAATCTCTTCTCGAACTAAAGGATTCTCATAATTAAGTTCAGGCATTTCTGACCAGAATGATGCGAAATAGTAAACCCCATTTTTCAAATGCCACCCTGTTTTATCAGGAAATTGGGTGCGATCTTCAAGAGTGTTCCATACGTAAAAATTGCGATAGCTTGCTGCTGGACCGATGGATGCATTAATGAACCAAGGATGTTGTGAAGACGTATGATTGATCACCAAATCCATCAATACTCGTAGATTTCTTGCATGTGCTTCAGTAACGAGATTTTCAAAATCAGCCATGGTACCAAACGTGCGATCAATCGCATAATAATCTGTCACATCGTATTTGTGATAGGTGGGACTTGGATGAACTGGATTAATCCAAATACAATCAACACCTAAAGTATCTGCAAGATAATCGAGATTTTCAGTAATACCATTTAAATCACCAATTCCATCATCATTGGAATCTGCAAAAGAGTAAGGAAAAATTTGATAACATGACGTGACATGATTTAAAAAATCAGGTGAAGTTGCTTCGATATCATATAAGACTTTCCAATCTTCAGTTGGTGTAGGTTCGATGACTGTATCTTCTTCTTTGCAGGCGATAAAAACCATTGAACTTATGAAGATAAGAAAAATAGAAAAGATTTTTTTCATCCAATACCTCCGATGAAAAAAGGCTCAACTTTCGAGCCTTTTTTATACAATTTTGATCTGGGTTTATGATGCTACGTTGTTAGCATTAAGCCAAGCTTGTGCTGCAGAAACAATTTCTGTTTGTGCTTGTGTTGGTGTCTTGGTGCCATCCCAAACTGCTTGATAGAAATCACCACTTGCGATGTTATAGTAAACGTTCATTGCTCTTTGTGTTGGAGCAAGAGGTAAGCTACCAGCTTGTTCGAGATAATTAAATCTCATACCAAATGCAAACTCTGCTTTATTATCGGAATCGATATCTGGATAAATGTCTGCTTCAACATCAAGTGCTGGTAGATAAGCAGAATTGTTTACCATAACTTCCATGGTTTCTTTTGTATATAACCATCTTAGTACTTCTGAAGATGCTGATGGGAATTCGGTGAATGCATTCACAACAAATCCCTTGGTCTTCATGAGTGGTGTTAATTGTTTACCGTCATAGGTTGGCATTGCTGAGAACTTAAAGTCTAAGTTGTTGGCAGTTTCTTTGCCATCAACATCCATCCAAGTACCAACTAATGAGAATGGATATGCACCGTCAAGATAAGCATCCCATCTCCAACCCATTGCTGAAGCGGCTTTCTTAGCACCTGTTTCATCAACGGACATCTTGGTAGCGGCAAATGCTTGAATGAATTCGAGACCAGCTTTGAATTCTGGAGTATTAAATTCTGGATCAGCCATATTGCCAGAACCAAATAGTTTCCAACCTGCTGCTGATACTGAAGAATAACCTGACCAAACTTCTGCTAATGAAATGGGGAACATTTCAAGAATCGTGTTCGTTACTGAAGTACTATCTGCCTTGGTAAATGTGAAGGTTGGACGCGTTGTATAACCATTAGCAATAGCAAAGATTTCTTCCCAAGTATCAAATGCTTCGGGAAGTCCATCATTGTTTGCATCAACTGTAGAAATACCTAAAGCTTCAATCATCGTCTTGTTCCAAGAGAATGACATACCATCATAGAATGATGATAAGAAATATGTACCAGACTTATTGATTGCTGCGAAAACTTCTTTGTGTGTTTGTTCCGCACCTAAATCTTCAAAATATTCATGAAGTGGGAGTAAAGAACCTTCTTTACCGGTAACTTCGTTATCAATAACGAGCGCTACGTCTGGAGCTTCACCTTGACCATCTTGAATACCTTGAACACCTGAACTAGTACCATTAGCAGAACCGTAGTTTCTAAAAACCAACTTATTAGCTAAAGCTGGGAAATCTGCGTTCCACTTTTCAACAAGTGCTGCACCCATGGTATCATTGTCAACACCAATCGTAATTTCAGCACCTTCTTCCCAACGGAAATTTTCATCTTCTGAACTCCAGCAAGCTGCAGTTCCATCGGGTGATGTACAATCTGCATATCCTCTTTCAGTTTGGCATGCGCTAATAATAGCACCGACAAATAGATCGGAAGAGCGTCGTGTAGGGAAAGAGTGTAGATCTCGGTGG
>CALKAH010000040.1 GCA_937983315.1 uncultured Acholeplasmataceae bacterium
CACCGAGATCTACACTCTTTCCCTACACGACGCTCTTCCGATCTTTCATCTTTAACATAAAGATGATCAAGTGTTCCAAGATTTTCTCCAGCTAAATAAGCAGCATAACGCCATGTGCGCCATTCGATCGGTTGAATCATGATGGGATTAACAAGACCGAAATGATGAACATGAGCACTTTCGGATAACTTAGAAAACATAGCCATATGACGCATACCTGGATAGATGAGATCATACGTTTCTTCATCCATCACCGTTTGAAAATAAAGGTTTGTAATTTCAAATCCTTGACCATCAAACGTTCCTGAAAAAGGATCAATCGCACCAATGGGATAAAATCTGTAATCCATATTTTCTAAGATTGCATCATAATAGTCAATGGATTGTCCTAAAACATAATCAAGTGATAAATAATAACTTCTCTTTTCTCCCATGGATAAACGCGACAGATGGTAAAGATCAGTTGCTTTTTCAATCACATAGGTTTGAGTGATATCTATCAAATCTTCATGATCAATGATCACTTCAAACGAAACATAAGAAGATACATAATCGACTTCTTCAAGAGGGCTTACCTCAAGATCTTCGCCTGACCAAAAAACAGAAGATGATCGATCTCGTGCGATCACTTTTGGGCTATTTCCTGTGGAGATGAAAAGAAAAAAGGTGATGCTTATCATGATTAAAAGCACAACTTTTTTAACGATGATTCGTTTCATCATGAGTCACCTCCAACATTGATTTACTGACCAAATACACCTTCATCGACTTGCCATATCTCTTGATAGCGATTTGCTTGAACGACATCAACAACCACACTTAATCTGAGCGTGATTTGTTCACTAAATTGTGAGTTCACTCGTGCATAAAGCATGCTTCCTCCATCGATTAAATCAAGCGATAGTTCTTCATGGGCTGCTAAGATAAATTGATAATATTGATAGCCATCTTCGCGTTCAACAACATCTTCTAAATTCCCTTTTTTTAATTGGGAGAATAGATGATAGCCATCATAGCTTTCTTTGATTGCAAGCACTTCTTCTAATGTTACATCTGTACCTTGATACGTTCTTAAACGGATATAAGATTCCATCAACTTAACGCGTACTCTGACTGCGTATTCTGATTTCACAACAACACTCAATTTGAGTTTTGATAAAGCGTTGTTTGCAGAACTATCCGATGCTTCGATCATGAGTTCTTGATGTTCTCGATCATAATATGGGCTTGTTTCATCGATAGCAACACCATCAAAAGAAACCACCCACGAAATATCAACATCACCGGTCGAAAGTTCAATCACTGATGATTGTTCTTGTTGATAATAAGCAAAGGTGAAATAGATGGACCCGATGAGTGCCATAACATAGAATAAGATTAAGATGAGCCATTTTTTAATCTGACTATTCATCTATAAATTCTCCTTTACCACTGATGATAGAAAATGAAATATCAATCGTATAAGTCACTGCTGGATCAATGATTTGTTCAACGTGTTGATCCATATCAACCCACACAATAAATTGAAGATAACGTGTCTCTCCAGGTCTAAGTTCAATGGTTTTCAACTGATCAAGAACACCTTGATTATACTCACTAAGCTTTTCAAGAAAAATCTCGTGGGTATCACCAACTTCATAAAGTGAATATAGGACTTGGTGATAATCACTCGTCCATGTTTCATCATCAGGATTCATACCTTCATCAATCAACAGATAGAAGACTGACGTATTTAAATGAGTAATGTTGATTTTCACTTTCAAGATAGGTGATGTCGAAGGTACACTGAGTTGAATCGTCTTTTTTAGACCTACTTCATTAAAACCATCTGATGTCGTTGATTGAAAGACTTCCTGTTCAAGAGATACATAGGTAAGACCATCTAAAGACATCGAAGATTCAAAGGATTGGTCACCTAAAGAGAGTTCGACCTGCATCGTATTTGATGCAAATGAAACGAGTGATTTACGCTGAACATAGGTAAACCATGCATAACTCAATGATGTCACTGCAAGAATCGTCATCACCAATAGACTGATAATCATCCATTTTTTCATGATCACTACCTCAGTCTAGTGATGAAGAAATCATCATATAGATATCTTCAATCGCTAATGATTGACCCATCAAGTGATTCAAATTATCAAATGGGATACCATACTCATCGCGATAGATCACCGAAGGATCATAATAAAGATCGAAATAGACAACAATCACGACATGTTCACCCTGAATATGATTTAAGGGAATATCGTGAATAAGGGGATATATTGCATCATCAGCTTGATTAAAGTATCCTTGAAAACGTGTTGTTGGAGATACATCTTTTTGATCAAGACCCTCAACTCCAGAGACAATATAACTCAACTTGGTGATCTCGTAAAAGAACGCATACTTGATTTGAAGGGATGGATCGGTGTATCCAAACGACTCAATATGCCCCATGTCAAGAGACAGATAAGCTTCTGTACCAATCGATACGATGGAAATAGCAAAACTAAATCTTTCACCTGGTGCAATTGACTGCATCCAATCAAAGACATGACTGGGATCTTGAATGAGTTGATAACACCCATCGTCATCTTCACTTTCACAAAGCTGTTCGCTTAAAAGAGGATTTTCATTGCCATCATGCCAACGATCTTGATAGATATAAAAATCATACTCAGCTTCGACTTCAGAGATCGCAGAGACGAGTGATGTCTTTGTCGTATTCGTCATGATAAACCATGCATAGGTTGTGATTGAAAGAAGGAAACACGCTGAAAGAACATAGAGTGTAGACATGATGAGCATGCGTGTAGATCCTTGTTTCATAGGAACCTCCTAATACATTTTCTTGATGTTATTTAAGAAACCTTGACATTCTTCGAACTGATCTTTACCAAACAAACGTGTAATCAGTTTGGATAAATCTTGAATTTCAGTTTGAAGGAATGGTAAGTTTAAACCTTCGAATTTTCTGAATATCTTTCGTGCAACCATATAATCGAGGGCTTCATTTTCACTTCCTCCACCTGCAACATAGACAGGGACGAAAGCCTTAATTTGTTTCATGATACGATTACCAAAGGTAACTTTGAAGTTTTTGGTAATAAAACTATCCAGTTTTTCAAGATTCTCAAGGGCATTTTGCGAGATTTGATGTTCTTCTTGAGCTTTCTTGAATAAGGACTGCAAGTATTCATGATGCATGACAATGCCATCGGTGAGTGGTGCATCAATGAATTCAGATTTTGTGTTGATCTCAATGGGTGTTGCACGGTCATACACTTTATCTGTAATAATAAATGTTGAATCATCTTTATTTGCTGTTCCAACAAACCAAACATTTTGTGGAAGTAAGAGTTTACCCTTGATTAAATGCAAGGGATCATTTGGTTTTGTATCAGCAACGATATCGACAAGCCATTTGTCAGCATCGGGCATTTCCATAATCGATAAGAGTTCTGCAAAATAATACTCAACACGCGCCAGATTCATTTCATCTAATACAACAATATTGATGTCTTCACGATATGTTGTTTCATAAATGGCTTTTAAGAAATCTGTTTCGTTGAATTTCTTGGTAAATTCATTCAAATAACCAAGCATTTCTGCACGATCACGCCATGAAGGCTGTACAGGAATGATGTAGGCGTCATGGGTGAAGAATTTACCCATTGCATAAGGAAGCGATGTCTTCCCGGTTCCAGAAATCCCTTCGAGAATCATCGTATGAGAAGATGCCATCCCTGCAAAGAAGGCACGAATAATCTTTGGACTGTAATATAGCTTTAACCGTGACGCTGCAAAGTTGATAAATCTATTGACCAATTGATTGAGATTAACCATATCATCTTCAGTCATTTGAACAAGGATGGGATGCTG
>CALKAH010000041.1 GCA_937983315.1 uncultured Acholeplasmataceae bacterium
CCGAGATCTACACTCTTTCCCTACACGACGCTCTTCCGATCTGATGATTTTTTTGACACCTGCCATTTTTGCAGGAATGGCGTTCATTAAAACAGTTGAAGGGTATGCAGCTGTCCCACCAGGTACATAAATACCCACGGTTTCAATGGGACGTGTGCGTTGACCCAAGATTTTATCTTGATTTTCTATTCTAAAGTCCTGATTGATTTGCTTTTGATGATAATTTTCAATATTAGCTTTCGCATAATTCAAATTTCTGATCAAATCAGGACTTACGCGTGAAAAAGCATCGTTGATTTCATCTTCAGTGACTAAAAAAGAGGTTAGAAGTGCCCCATCAAAGGCATGTGTATAGCGTTTAACAGCCGCATCTTTTTCTCTTTTCACATTATTTAAAATATCTTTTACTGCTTGATTGACTTTATCATCGGTTAATTGTGCACGCATCAACCATGTTTCATACCACGCTTGACGATTTTCTTTTTGAATGATTTTGATCATGATTGTAGAACCTCCATTTTTTTCACGAGTGCTTGAATCGCCTCATATTTGAATCGATAACTCACACGATTGCTAATCAGTTTGGCACTGATTGCCATCATGTTCTCTAATACGATAAGTCCATTAGCCTTAAGGGTTGACCCTGTTTCAACAATATCGACAATCACATCCGATAAACCTACAACAGGTGCAAGTTCAACTGAACCATTGAGTTTGATGATTTCGATCGGTTGAGCTTTTTTCTCGAAATACGCTTTGGTGACGTTGGGATACTTTGTAGCAATCTTTAAAACTTCATCTTTTTTCGTAAGCGACTGTCCATTCTTACCTGCAATCGCGAATTGACATGTTCCAAATCCCAAATCAAGAAGTTCATAGACATTTGCTTTTTCTTCTAAAATCGAATCTTTCCCGATCACACCAACATCTGCTACACCACGTTCAACATAGGTGATGACATCTGATGGTTTGACGAGCATATACGTCGTATCAGCGACCTCATCGTAGAAGATAAGTTGACGCGAAGACTCATCGATTGAGTTCGCCCAACCAATCGCTTTAAATTTCTCGATAGCAACCTCACCTAATCGTCCTTTAGGCAAAGCAATCGTTAGTCCTTTTTTCATGATTGAAATACCTCTTTAACTAAATCTTTGAGTGTCAATGTAAATCCAATGGCAGGACAGCGTTTACCTAATTGCTCAGTCAGTGGATCATATCTGCCACCTCTTAAGACAGGCTGCATCGATGATTGAAGATAACCTTTAAACATGATACCTTCGTAATAGTCAAAAGCTGACATCATCGATAAATCTACAAACGTTTTGTTTAAATATCCCTCTTGATGAATTCGCGATTCAATGGATTTCATTTCATCAATAATCTTCATCAGTGGTTCACTGAGTTTAAGATCATTGAGTTTGCGGATAATATCGTTCATGGTTCCTTGAAGATCAAAAATGCGAGAGAGGATGTCTTTTTCTACGGAAGATGGCTGCTGATCTAACCACTTTTCAAGCGCATAACGATCTTTATAGTCAATCCAATTCTTCATCGTTTTTTGAAGATCAAGATCACTTGTCATCGCTTTGATGAGAGTGTTGATCCACCGGCTATCTGATAATTCCATGACGTAGCGTATCTTTAAGTTCTCGAATACTTGATATCCTTGGAGTAAAACTTCTTCAACGGCTTCTTTTGATTCATTTCCCAAGTATTCAATACCAAATTGCTTTTGTTCTTCAATCTGATTGAGTGAATTCATTTTAAATCGTGTTGACAAATAGTAGAGTTTGAGTTCGTGCTGATCCCATTTTGAGAGCACCTGTTTCATGATTGCAGTCGTGACATCGGGTCTTAGCACTAAAACTTGACCTTCTTGACTGATCATCTTCACCATGGTCTCTTTTTTGAGTCGTGGATTCATGGTCGTGAATGTATCATAATCTTCAAAAAATGAGGGTTCAATCAGCATATATCCTTTTTTCTTGACTTCAGCTTCGAGCTGTTCGTGTATCTTTTGTTTCGTTTCAAAATAGATTAATTCTTCTTCTAGTGTTAAAAAAGTCATACGTTCCTCCTGGTAAAATAAAAATCGGATAGACCTGATATCTATCCGACGTAAGTGTTTGTGATAGAATACCAGCCCAACAACAAGAGAAGGGCTCGTATCCGTTTAAGCTATTGCTTAGGAAACAACCCTTGTTTGATGATGGTGATGGTGATGTCTAACAACTCTAGAAATAAAATAAGCCATATTACACCTCAACATGCTGTTTTTGCATGTGTCTACAGTATAACATGGCTTTTTATGACTTGCAACTAGAAAACGTATCCATTAACGACGACGTCTAAAAATACCCATACCTCCAGATGATCCTCCACCACCTTTGTTCTTGACAGCAACGCCACCACCTCCAATGAGGATGAACAACATAATGGGAATGATCACACCTAATCGATCACCCGTGCTTGCAAAAGGTGAAAACAAAAACAAGATCCAACTGAGTGGTACATGTGAATCATCACCAGAGACATCAGGATTATTGATCAAATACTCCTGATAAACGTCCATATCATAATTAAAAGACTCATAACCATAAGCATCAATATAGATGGCAGATAGAAGTTCATAAACCATATACATGACACCCATATCGAGATCATCGCCCCACTCATCGCCATAAAGCGTGTTGTCAACGACGTCACCTAACTGTGTAGGCGTGAGATACTGTTCCATGCGATAACCCACTTCGATTTGGGTTTCTGCTAAAACGAGGTAATCAATCTCATCAATGACTTCTTCAGTGAAGAACAATAAGACCAGTAAACCCATATCGTTTTTACCAATCTCCCATTCACGAAAAATTTCTGTTTTATCATATTCAGCGATTTCACTTAAATTTTCAACGACAAAGGTTGCCACAACAAGTTGTGCACCCCCATCGACTTCATCTTGAGTTACTTCATATAACCGTTCACCTTCGCGTGTGATCGAATGACGGGTTGCTTGATATAGGATATTCGCATAATCATTGACATAATATTGATCGGTTGGACGTGGGTATTCACGTGACGTACAACCAAAAAGGATCAGCAAAAGACCGCTGATCATGATGGATAAAACGATGAATTTGATCGATATTTTAGTCATTGAAATCGATGACGGGTACTTCGTCAGCACCATCATTCATCTTCCAATAATCGACTTCTCTTTCAAAACCAAAGAGTGATGCGTAAAGAACGCGTGGAAAACGACGTACTGACGCATTGTAATCTTGAACAGCTTCATTATAATCACGACGTGCAACAGACAAAGCAGATTCCATCGATGAAATTTCATCAATGAGTGCATAATATCCACCGGTTGCTGTGATCAGTGGGTTATCTTCTACGACAACTAAAAGATCAGTGAATGCAATCGCTTCTGCAGCATCTGCTTCAATGAGTTCTTCCATGGTCGATGCAGATGCATAGGCAGCACGTGCTGCTGTGATCGCATTATAAATCGTTTCGGCATGTTCTTGTAAACCGCTAACTGCTCCAAGAACTTGACCAATCTTATCGTGACGTTCTTGTAGACGGTTTTCAATCTGTGCATACTTACCATCGATGTTGGTATCAAGTGTCACTAATCCGTTATATCCCGTAATGAGCATGATACCTAAAAGAACAACAATAAAACCAAAAATCCCTAAACCAAGATATTTTTTAGCCATGTCTATCCTCCGCTTTTTGCGTAATGGTGATAACAAATGCGCCATAAAGTTCATATTTTATCATTATTATAGGCTAATTTTTGATATTTGACAATAGATGTGATTTTGAATAACAAAAAAGGCTTTCGCCTTCTTTGATTAAACGAGTTTGGATCTTAATTTCGATGAAATCGCATCAACCGTGAGGACCATAATAATGATCGCAATCATGATGGTACCAAGGATATCCCAGTTACTGTTTTCAGCAGATAAAATCATCGATGCACCTAAACCACCGGCACCCACAATCCCTAAAACAGTTGCTGAACGCACATTAATATCAAGACGATAAAGTGTGATCGATGAAATATCGGCTAATATCTGTGGAAGAATCCCATATCGAATCTTGGTAATCGTCGTTGCACCAACAGCTTCCAATGCTTCGAGTGAACTCTTATCCATGTTGTCAATCGTTTCTGAGAATAGTTTTCCAAGCATACCGATTGAGTGAATACCAATCGTGAGCATACCCGTTAAAGCATTCATGCCAAATCCTTTAACAATGACAAGCGCAAGAATGACTTCAGGGAATACACGAATAGTAACCAAGATGGCTTCACCAAATTTGGCAACTTTTGTGCCAACAATGTTTTTACTGGCTAAAAAACTAAAGGGTAAAGCAAGGATAGCACCGACGAGTGTTCCTAAGAAACCGATGGCGAGCGTTTCAATCGTTAAGTAGATCACACCTTCTTGAAAAGCATAAACCCCTCTTCCAAAAAAGAAATCCACATTGATATCTACCATTTGACGACCAATGATTCTCAAATTAACACCAATCGTTTGTAATCTTAATAAATTAATGGAAGATCCTTGAAAGGAAATGATGACAGCAATCAACACAATCGCTGTAAAAATACCATTCATGATCCACGTCTTGGGTTTTCTTGCTAACATACGTTCTGCATTGGTCATTGGAGTTTACCTCGCACATAGTTAGAGAAAAATTGAACCACTAAAATCACGACGAGCATTAAAATGAGTGTTGCTCCAACGCGATCATAGTTATAAAGGATGTTGTCTTTAATGATCATCCCGATACCGCCAGCACCGACATAACCCAAGATAGCGGATGCACGAACGTTGATTTCAAAAATATAGATGAGATAGCTCAAGAAAACCGGAAATACTTGAGGAAAAACAGCATAACGGAATGCTTGAACTTTGGATGCACCTGTTGATTCAAGTGCTTCATAAGGGCTCATATCGACCGTTTCAATGACTTCATAAAGCATTTTGCTCATAATCCCGAAGGTGAAAATCGTAATCGCAATTACCCCAGATAAGACACCAATACCTACGAAGTAAACAGCGAGTACGGCAAGTAACATCGCTGGTACAGTTCGAATTAAATTCATGATAAAACGAATGGGAACATAAACCCATTGACTCTTAAAAATGTTTTTCGCTGCTAATATGGCAAGAGGTACAGCTAATACAGAACCAATCACGGTTCCAGCAAGACTCATTTCAATCGTGCTGATCAAAGGTTCCCACAATTGATTGATAAAACCAAAATAATCGCCCCAAGTGCGACCTGCTTTGGGTGTAAACATCTTTTTGATGATAACACCTAATTCAGAAAGATTAATCAAACTGGGTTCAAATCGAATAAAGAAGCTAAATATCACGACAAGTGTCGTCACAATTGCTAAGATGATCCAGATTTTATTGAAAGGTTTGACGATGGTTTTGCCGTTTTGTAGCGTAAACTTCGTCATGCTATTCACCTAAAAGTTCATCATGCTTGAGTGAACGACCATAGATTTGAACTAAAACTTCATCTGAAACGCTTGAAGATGGTCCATCGTATACCACTTCACCGTTTTTAATTCCTATAATACGGGTTGCATATTTGACTGCTAAGTCTACGTGATGCATATTCGCAACAATCGTAATACCATATTCACGATTGATCCGTGCAAAGTCATCCATGACTTGTACGGTTGTGATCGGATCGAGTGATGCTACGGGTTCATCCGCTAAAATAACTTTGGGCTTTTGTGTTAATGCGCGCGCTAAAGCAACACGCTGTTGTTGACCACCTGAAAGTTGATCAGCGCGTTGGAATGCTTTATCAAGAATACCCATGGTATCCAATGATTCCAGTGCTAGGAGTTTGTCTTCTCTTGGGAATAGTCCAAATAATGTTTTAAAGGTAGGGTGATAAGCAACCCTACCTGTCATCACATTATTAAAGACGGACATGCGCTTAACCAAATTAAACGATTGAAAAATCATGCCTATACTACGTCTGAGCATACGTAAGTCCTTACCTTTGATCGAAGATATTTCCACATCATCGATAAAGAGTTGCCCAGACGTAATCGAGTGCATTTTGTTGATCGAGCGTAAGAGTGTCGATTTACCCGCACCGGATAAACCAATAATTGCAACAAACTCACCATCACGGATTGATAAATTGATGCCCCGAAGTGCTTGTGTTCCATTCGGGTATGTTTTGACAACATCAACAAATTTTATCATGTGATAGGTCCTGTTTTCTAAGATTTTTTAATGATTAATCCTTGTTTAAGAATTCGTAGAGGGCTCTTTCGCCATCATAGTCAGCATCGTCTGCCTTTAAGTAACCTGTATGGTTATAAATTGCAAGCGCAGCGCCACCTTCTTCAGTTGCAATGATTGCAATGAATGCGTCAGCTAATGCTTCTCTTAAACCATCAGATAATGAAGAGACCGTTGAAATTGTATCATTATAGATACCTGTTGTTAATGCAACAACCTTAGTTGCTTCAATAACTTTTGAATAATCGCCTTCAGTATAACCATTAGCAACTAACCAACCATTGTATGCGGTCGCATGATAACGTGCATCAAAGAATGTGAAGACTGCATCAACTTCATTATTCAATAATGCAAGAATCGAGTTTTGGTGACCACCGATGACGGTATGACGAACTTCACCAGCTGCAGCATTTGGATTTTCAGAAGTGACAAACTTCATTTCATTTTGGCTGAGTAAGAATGAAGGATAAACGTAACCAGAACCAGAAGTTACTGATTGTGTACCGACATGTTTACCCGCGAGTGCTGCAATACCGTTTGTTTCATATTGTGCATAATCAGCATTACGAACAAGAAGCATGGAGTAATAGGATGAAACCTTGAAGTTTGAATCTGTGGTTGCATCATAACCAGCTGTATTCGCATTTTCAATGATGGTATCGAGATCTTCTGTGATTTCACCACCAACGATTTGTGCTTTGTACGCATTTCTAACAGATGTCAACAATACATTAGCCTTACCAGGATATTCTGTGGTAATGAATGCATATTGTTGAGCAGTTAAGAAACCAACATGGACTTGACCTGATGCCATCGCTTCAATCACGGATGCATAGGAAGTACCGATGGAAATGTTGACATTGATGTCAAAACCAGCGTCTGCAAGTTCTGCTTCAAGCATATCTTCCAAGGACTTAACTTTGGTAAGCATAGCTGAATCAACTGAAGATGAAGGCACGAACTGAATAATCAGTGTTTCTGGGTCTTCTGCTTCACCGCCGCCGCAGGCAACAAGGCCAACTGCAAAGAAAGCAATCATGAATAACAAGAAAATCTTTTTCATACGTTTCCCCTTTTTTTTATTTTTGGATGTTTGATTTTGCCCGTTTTAGGTATCAAAAAAGACATTCCACTTTCATTATATGCCATTAAGGTCAAATGTCAACGAAGGATTTTTGTGTTTTTTGATTTCTTCAATGTTTTTCTTATTAATTAAATAATTAATAGATGATATGTTAATCGCATGACAATGCGATGAAATCATGAAAAAAAACCTAATGATATTCATCAATAGGTCTTTTTTAATATTATTCAGTTCTCAGTGCAACAACGGGATCTCTTCTCGCTGCAATACCACTTGGGATAAGTCCAGCCAGTAAGGTTAATGTTGTTGATAAGATCATGAGCATCACACCATTTAAAACTTCTAAACGAGAGAAATCAGGAACATCGATTAACCGCAGGATAATCGCGTTGATTGGAACATTCAAGATGATCGCAACCAACACGCCAAAGAAACCTGATGCAAGTCCTATGAGTAATGTTTCAGCATTGAAAATGCGAGAAATATCTTTTTTTCGTGCACCCAAGCTACGCATAATCCCAATTTCCTTCGTACGTTCGACGACTGAGACATACGTGATAATCCCAATCATCACCGATGAAACAACAAGTGAAATCCCTGCAAACGCGGCCAAAATGATGGTGATTGTATTGATCAACGAGGAAATCGTTGATGAGATTTGTTCTGCTAAGTCCGTATAAACAATGGATTCCTCTTCTGTTTTTCCAACATTATAAAGATCCAAATAGTCTTTAATCAAATCTTTATCTTCAAATGATTTTGGATAGATTTGAACGCCTGTAGGGGAATCATCACCACCGAGTTGACGCATCACGCTTTGGAATGTCACTTGCACATTGAATGGTTGACCGGTAAGAACATTCACAGTTGGGCTTGCTTCCTGTGCGAGAACGACATCCGATGTCTTTGCACGATCTAAAAGTTCATCCGTTAACATCGTTGTATAACCAATGCCTGTATCAAGGAGTTCACTTGATGCATCTTCTTTTATCCGTAGGATACCGGTAATCGTTACTGTCATTGCATCGGAAGATGTATACATGGCTTCATAATCGGTGGAAGGAACATAGACGTCACCTAATTGGACATAGAAATCATCATTAGGAACAATCTTAAATGTCTTTCCAATAAAATCATTAAATGTATACGTTTCATTGACTGAAATACCTAAAGCATTAAGAAGGTTGAGACTCAAGCGATTCTGACTATCGACGATTAAGACCAGTTCATCATAGCGTTCAGGATACGATCCCGTGAGAATATCATACTGTGATTGGATAAAATCCGGATTATCGGGAATTTCACTAAAGTAGCGACGTGTACCAAAGAATCCACTTGATGTTTGCGTCGTCACTTTGATATAGTTTCCGGTCTCTGTTTGATCGACGACATTGAGTGCAATCGCTCGTGTATAACTAATCGAGTTATAGTAGGTGGTATTCATAGACTCAAGATAATCAATGAACGCTTGATCAATCACGTTAAGATGGATCGTCTGAGAGGCATCAGCATCATATGCATATAAGGTATCCCCTTCAGGAAATTCATTTTCAATGGGATCACCAAATGGTGTTCCGGGAGGAGGTCCAAAATTGTCTGTCTCAACCACGGCATTGATGGTGATGGGGAAACCTGCGAGTGCATCGCTCTGAAGTGAATTTGTATATGAAGTCATCCCATTCGAGATGGATAACACTAACGCAATCCCTACAATACCTATGCTTCCTGCAACACTGGTCAAAATCGTTCTTCCCTTTTTGGTTAGGAGGTTTTTAAAGCTCGTTTTGATCGCGGTAAGATACGACATGGATGTTTTCTTGTTGATGAGTTTTTCACCACGTTCAACGTCTTGAGGTTTGACAGGTCTTGAGTCTTCAACGACTAATCCATCGACAAGTCGTACAATGCGATCACTAAATTTTTCTGCGATTTCACTGTTGTGCGTGACCATAATCACTAAACGATCTTTCGAGATCTTTTGAATGAGTTGCATGATTTGCACAGACGTTTTGCTATCAAGTGCGCCTGTTGGTTCATCAGCTAACAAAATCTTTGGATTATTCACTAATGCACGCGCAATCGCAACGCGTTGCATCTGTCCACCTGATAATTGATTAGGGCGTTTGTGAATGTGGTCTTTTAACCCTACTTCAGTTAAAACATCCGTTGCTCGCTCTTTTCTTTCTTTGGCTGATACACCTGATAATCGTAGTGCCATTTCTACGTTGTCAAGTACTGATAAGTGACCGATTAAATTATAACTTTGAAACACAAATCCAATGGTTGCGTTTCTGTAAGCATCCCAATCTTGATCTTTAAAATCTTTTGTTGACTTTCCGTCGATTAAAAGATCACCACTGGAATAGCGATCGAGTCCACCAATCAAATTGAGCATCGTTGTTTTTCCAGAACCTGATTGTCCGAGAATAGCAACGAACTCATTATTCTTAAATTCGAGATTGATGCCATTTAATGCAGGGAAAGGTTGACCCGCAACAACATAGCTTTTTTTGACATTAACGAGCTGCAACATAAATATCCCTCCTTGGGGTTTATAAGCAACATCATTATATCACTCGACTCTTAGACATTCTTTAGATTTGCCCAATATTTAATTTTTCACACACATTCACATCAAAGTGCATTTCACTTGATATTATTTCGAATTCGAAATATAATGAGCATGAAAATAAAAATAAAAAGGAGCATTAACATGTTAAATATTGGAATTATTATCGGAAGTACACGTGAAGGAAGGGTGTCCCCTCAAGTTGCATCATGGGTGAAAGAGATTGCTGAAAAAAGAAATGATGCAAACTATCACATCATCGATGTTAAAGAATTTCATTTACCACTGCTTGGCGAATCGAACGATCAAGAACCTTTAAAAAGATGGAATCAAGCATTATCAGAACTTGATGGGTTCATCTTTGTTACAGGTGAGTATAATCACAGTATTCCAGCATCACTAAAAAATGCACTCGACAGTGCGCGTGATCCTTGGAATAATAAGGCTGCCGGGATTGTATCTTATGGTTCTGTTGGTGGTGCACGTGCTGCTGAACATCTTCGTGGCATTTTAGGTGAACTCCAAATGGCTGATGTTCGAGTTCATGTTGCATTATCCATGTTTACTGATTTTAAAGACTGGTCAGTTTTTCAACCTCAATCACTCCATTTAACGAATGTTCATGGCATGCTTGATCAGTTAATCTTATGGAGTAAAGCATTAAAGACCATTCGTCCATCTCAAGCTTAAGAATTCCTATCCATATTCTTTCCATAAAAACAACATATTTACCTTGGCAGGTTGTATTTCTTGACATTTTTAGTTAAAATACTAATATACGACACGTATGGAGGATAATAACGATGCCAAGAAGAATTACTGATGTTTGTATCGCTTGTGGCGCATGCCAAGCAGAATGCCCAGTAGACTGCATCTCTGAAGGTGACATCTACGTTATTGATGAAGATATTTGTATCGACTGCGGTGCTTGTCAAGCCGTATGTCCAACAGATGCTATCATCGAAGTTTAAGTTGATTAAAAAACAGGCTCTTTAAAAAATTAGAGGGTAAATCATCAAATGACCTTTAAAAAATTGTAG
>CALKAH010000042.1 GCA_937983315.1 uncultured Acholeplasmataceae bacterium
TTTTGAGGGCAACTGCATTTCGAGGGCAGCTCGTTACAACCACTTCGATACTCTTCCGTATGTTAAGGATGCGCGTTAAAGAACGCCTCCACATAACCTTTAAATTCTTCTTTTGTTTTCGCTGTTGAAAGTTGTTTTCTTAATTCAGACGCGTGGTCAATACCTTTGAGATACCATGGACCATGGCTTCTCATTTCTAAAACAGCGGTGTGTTCACCTTTTAATTCTACCAAAGAATCAAGATGTTTCAACATCATCTCTTTAATTTCTTGATGGGTTGGCCTTGGTAGGTGGGTTCCATCTTTTAAATATTGATCAATCTCTCTAAAAATCCAAGGATTTCCTAATGCACCACGACCAATCATTACAGCATCACACCCTGTATAATCGAGCATACGTTTTGCTGATGGTCCATCGATGACATCACCGTTTCCAATAACTGGAATGTTCACGGCTTGTTTAACAGCCTTAATCACATCAAGATCGGCGTGACCACTATATCCTTGTGAGCGCGTTCTTGCATGTACAGTAATCGCACTAGCACCTGCTTTTTCAATTCGTTCGGCAACTTCAACTGCATTGATGGATTGATGATCCCATCCTGAACGTATTTTCACAGTGACAGGCTTTGAGACCGTTTTTACGATTTCACTGACTATTTCATAGATTAAATCTGGATTCTTCATCAGTGATGCTCCAGCTTGAGCCTTGATAGCAACCTTAGGAACAGGGCATCCCATATTAATATCAATGATATCGCAATTGGAGTTTTCATCAATATATTTTGCAGCTTGAACCATGGTTTCTAAATCTGAACCAAAGATTTGTTGTGCCATGGGTTTTTCAATGTCTGTCATATAGAGAAGTTTTTTTGTCTTTTCATTTGCATACATCAAACCCTTATCTGAAACCATCTCTGCAAAGACTAATCCTGCACCATAACGTCTCGTTAAAATACGAAAAGGAGAGTTTGATACACCCGCCATCGGCGCTAAAATAATTTGATTTTCTATGGTTAAATTGCCGATTTTAAAGGCCATGCTTATCACCTGACTTATTGTATCACAAGTGATAGGACAATTCAATTATGGTACAATATTCTCTAGGAGAGTGACATGATGAATGATTATGCAATTAAAAGTTATGCCTATCAAAAAGAAGTTAGAATCTATGTAGCAACTTCAACTTCATTGGTTGAAGAAGCAAGACGCATCCATCAAACGTGGCCAACTGCAACCGCTGCATTAGGTCGTGTTTTAACAGTATCTGCGATGATGGGGTTGATGTATAAGGATGAAGAAACCATCACTGTGAGAATCAAAGGGGATGGGCCGATTGGATCCATTCTTGTTGAAGCGAATGCTAAAGGTGAAGTTCGCGGTGAAATTCAAAACCCGAATGTCTATTTAAAATATGAGGATGGTCCAAAAAAAGGGAAACTCAATGTTGGTGAAGCTGTAGGAAGAGGATTCTTGCACGTCACGAAAGATTTAAAGATGAAAGATTATTTCACGTCATCTGCTGAACTTCAAACAGGTGAAATCGGGGATGATTTTACGTATTATTTTGTTTTATCAGAACAAGTTCCTTCTTCAGTTGGTGTTGGTGTCCTCGTCGGTACTGATCAACATGTACTAGCTGCTGGAGGATATATCCTACAATTGATGCCAAACGTTAGAGAAGAAACGATTCAAACTGTCGAGTCTGTGATTGCGAATCTACCACCAGTCAGTCAAATGATTGCTGAAGGACATACATCTGAGATGATCTTAACGCGCCTTGCATCCGGAACTGAACAGATCCTTGAAAAGCATCCCATTTCTTATACATGTCATTGTACGAAAGATGGTTTTTCAAGAAGTTTAGCCGCTCTTGATGATCAAACCTTACATGAATTGATCCATGAAGATGGGCAAGCTGAGATTGAATGTCATTTTTGTCGCACGAAATATCACTTTTCGAAGGAAGAATTGGAACACATTCGCTCTTCTCGTAAATAATAAGTAGATTGCTTCATAAAAAAGCACAGCCTTATCAACAAAGGTTGTGCTTTTTGATTATTTTTGATGTCCTTGTCCACGACCTGCTTGATCAATGATGTGTTCGCAATCATCAACCATGAATGCTTTACCAGGGCCTAACACGAGAAGTCCTTTTTTTACTTTGAGGTTCACAATGAAAAAATCGAGTGTGAGCAGTTGATCAATCATGTGTCCATGACGTTCTTTAAATGCTTCAATAACCTTTGGAGTTGATTCTTCGAATCGCGCAACAACTTCATAGGAAAGTCTTTTTCTAAAGAAAATCGATGATGCTTGATGTTCATCTTCGATCAACATGATGCTTGCATCTGGATTTTCACGAAGATTGTGATAATGCTTTGCCATCTTTGAAATGATAATGTAATAGTTATTCTCATACTTAACGAAGGGGGCATATGAAATATAAGGTGTACCCTCTTGTGTCAGTGATGCGATACTTACTGATTTGAAACCCTCGGTGAAATGATCGAGAATGTTTTGAATCTCTTGCATATCAATCAGCCTACTTTTTTGAGATTTTTTTTCGATAATTGTAATCGGATCTGACAATATCTGCAAGTTTAAACTTGGGTGACCATCCTAAAATGCGTTTCGCTTTATCATTGGATGCAATCAATTCGGCAGGATCTCCTGCACGACGTGGACCCATGACAACTTTAAGTGGCGCTATTTCATTAACAGCTTGTGCAACTTCTAAAACGGTGAAACCTGCATTCGATCCTAAGTTCATCGTCTCAGATTTTCCACCTTTCATCAAGTAATGTGCACCAAGTACGTGGGCATAGGCTAAATCGCTGACATGAATATAATCTCGTATACATGTGCCATCTTTTGTTGGATAGTCATTACCATAGATGGTTAAGTGTTCTCTTATGCCTAAAATGCCTTGGATTGCGACTGGAATGAGATGGGTTAATTGGTCTTTCATTAATCCGATCTTCATCGACTGATCAGCACCAGCAACATTGAAATATCTAAAAATCACATAGGTGAATCCATGTGCGTTTGCAACCCACTTAATCATCTTTTCAGTTGCGAGTTTGGTTTCACCATAGGGGTTGATGGGTTTTGTGACGTCATCTTCATGACAAACGCCACTTGCTTCACCATAGACTGCTGCAGTTGAGCTGAACACAATCTTCTTCACATCATGTTCCTTCATGACTTCAAGTAAGACACGAACACCTTCGACGTTATTGTAATAATACTCTAAGGGTTGTTCAACAGATTCAGGAACAATAATTTTTGCTGCAAAATGCATGACAACATCAATTTTTTCTTTCTTAAATACAGCTTCAACATCGTGTTTCTTACGGATGTCTCCACGATAAAAAATGGCTTGTGGATGCACGAGTTCCATATATCCCGATGATAAATTATCGAGAATAATGACTTCTTGTCCATCTTTGATCAATTCATAGACTGTATGGGAACCAATGTATCCTGCTCCACCAACGACTAATACACGCATGTTTATATCCTCCACGTATTTATATATGTATTATACCGTGATTTTTTTGTTTTCCTTCATGACAACATAAATCACGAGATGAATGATACTATAGATCAAAACAAAACCGATAAAAAATAATCCTTGATCGAAAACATCGTTGATGATATGAATGACATCAAAGATTTCCCATGAGTTAAGTCGAATAAATCGTCCTAAATAGATCCCAGTGGATGATAGAACAAATAATAATCCCAGAAACAACGTGTAGTGATGTTTGATGATATGATGATGATGATCTTTCATGTAATCAAGTGCAGAAATACCGAGTTTAGCCCCCAAAAAAGCACCTATCGTGATTTGCATGAAGAGAATCCAATCCATGAGTTCATATGCGTAGATATCGGGATAACTCGTGAAAAAATGATAATTTTGAAGATGAATAAAATCGGTTGTGATATAGATGGCATTAGGGAAAAAGAGAATAAAGATAACCAGAACAATCCATGAAAGGAGATTCTTATTCCTTTTTCTTAGTTCAACAAAGAGATAGGACAGTGCGTAAACCACTGCAGCGAGAATCATATTCCATCCTAAAAAGAGAATTAACCCATTTTGATAAAAAATCCCAAAGACAAACGATAGCATGACATACACCAAAACACCCCAAAAATGCCAATCTTTGATCATCTTGTTAACCATAAATGCGCTCCAAGGCTTCTTTGATTTTGTTTTGCATATTACCTTCTGAAACGATGATGTCAGATAATTGCTTAAATCTTAGGATATAATCATATGTTTCTTGATCGATCGTCGCATCCATAGGAAAGATCTTTAAAGGATTTCTCATCGAATAGAAATAATCATCTGTCACAACATCCATCAAACGATTATCTAAAGCAAATGTTTTTTCTATCGATAGTCCATGAACACCAAAATAGGGATCTTCGCCAACGGGTAGATTGAAGAGTTCGATAATCGTTCGGTAAAGGTCAACTTGACTTCTTACCAATGTTTGCTCACCTGTAAGCAGTCCTTTACGAATTGAGAAACCTTCGTAGTCAACCATTTCATCACCCGGTACATAGATCCATGCTGGAACTTGTTGTAACATCTTTCTTGTTTCAATGACCGAAATATCGCGGTCCATGATGATGTTTAAATCACCATTTTTAATCCCTGAACCGTGATCGCTATAAAAGACATAGACGCTATTTTCGAGCGTTTGATCAACACCTGTTTCACTGATGAAAAAGCGTTTAATGACATCATTGACATAGTCAACATAGTTGATATAGTTTAAGGTAACATGACTGATTTGACGTGAAATCTCAGGGTAAACATCATAACGGATGCCATTAGGATCAAACTCATAGGGGGTATGAGGCATCATGGTGATGGGGAAAAGCATGACTTTATCGTAGGTGCGAGCAAGTGATGCGCCATGGGTTGCTGTAAAGTCAGCCAAATGATAATCTGAGATCCATGGTGAATGGTGAACCTTTTGGTTAACCGTATCATACATATAACCGTCTTCGACGACATAACCTCTTTCAATGAATTCTTCCAGTGAATAAAAACGACTAAATCCATACATTTCTGGATAAATTAAATCACGATTATAGAATGTTTCTTTATCACCATGAATCGCTTCTGAATAATAACCTGCTTGATTCATATATCCCACTAATGAATCAAGATCGTAAGGGTCATCATTATATTCCCAATAAAGTGTTCGATCACCCATGGGATATAGACCTGTCATCACAGCAAGCTCACCATCTGAGCTGACACCCATGCCGACATTGTTATAAAAATTGGAGAAGTAAAAGCTTTGTTCGATGAGTGCTTGAACAAAGGGCATGCGAACAGATGTTAATTCTGATTCGAGCAGGAATGTATTGAGTGACTCAAGATGAATCAATACCATATTTTTGCCTTCTAGTAGTCCATGTAGATCATCACCTTGTGCAATCGATGGATCAATGGTCAGTGAAGATACTGCTTGACTTAATGAAAGACGGTTTGAATAGGTTTGTCCATCAAAGAAGTTTTCATAACTCGGTTGATTCTTGTTGTAGACTTGATATGCAGATGCAAGTTTTTCATCTGTGGTTAGTTCAAGAAAAGAAACAAGGTCTAGATCGAATGGTTGTCCAATGAGTTCACCCACATAGTAAGGATACACACCTAGATTTTGAATCGCGAATGTACTCTTGACGGCATTTAGTGGTAGGGTAAGTTTATACTGTTCATAATACGAGAAGACTGCAGTAAATAGTGTCATAATCACGAGAAGAACGCTCGATAAATACTTTTGAATGGTCACTTTGAAATACATCGTTTTCAGTTGCTGACGATCTGAAAGTAAATAGATCACAAGAAGTGCAATAAATGGTAGAAAAACGAGGATACGATAATAGGTAATCAGTTCCAACATGGCTTGTAAGAATGTTCCTAACGCGAATCCATCGGCTGGATTTCTAAAAATGGTGCTTGCTGGAATGGAAAACGCTGTACCAAAGAACATGTTAAACACACCCATCCAAAAAATCCAAAAATTGAGGATAAACGTGATGACCATCAAAAAAATCATACGTCCTTTAGCCTTTTTAATCCAAATAAAACCAATCAGCATAAAAATAAAAAGAATTGAAAAATTACCCAAAAAGGCATTCAATTCTCCTAAAAATGTATGATGAAATGGTGCGATATATCGATTGAGTTCTTGAACGGTTAACCAATATGTATTCGCGATATTGAGGATAAAAAACAAGCCTAAAAACAAAAAGTAGACGGACCATTGATTCAGATGTTTCATGCCTGTTCCCCCTTTCGCCGGATATTCCATATTATAACCCATTTTACATCAAGATGCATGGATTATGGATGAATATGTGTGTGCGAGACACACTCGGCTCAGGCATGAAAAGAACCTGGATCCTTCTACTTTATATCCCCCCGTACAGCTCATCCATCCATTTGCATAATATGTTATAATAGATGAATGAGGCTGCCCCCCCTGGATAGACGATGTCAAGACGATGGATGGTCAAATGGATGAGGGTATACCGTGACGATAAAGAGTTCCGGTTCACCACACATCCAGAAGCCATCGTGAACATCGATGATCGATGTCACTTCCCCCGCTTCATCATGCATGTCAATCACCTTCCTGTTTATAGGATAGCGTGATGTTAAGTTGTTGTGTAGGGCAAAAATGTCCCATTGGAGGTTAATGATGGATATCACGTATTCTCAAGAGCTTGCACGCTATTTTGATCGCTTAAGATTTGAGCAAAATATGACACAAGAAGCGCTAGTTGAGGGTATTATTTCCCTTCGTCAATTTCGTCGCTATCTCAATGGTACAAGCTATCTTCCACAAGAAGTCATCAATCTTTTTTCTGAACGATTAGGTTATCGAACAGCGATTTTAATGCTTGAATTTGAAGCCGAAAAAATCAAAGAAGCACGAACAATTATCGATTTTTATAATTATGTTGCGAATCGCGATCATCTTTCTGCACAACAATTTATGAAAAATTATCCTATTGAAAAAGTTCGAGATGAAGGAACGAAAATCCTTTATCAAAATGCTGTCGATCACTTAGAACTACAAACAGGAAAGATTACAGAAGATGTGTATCTCAAACGTACGTTAGAACTTATCGGTTATCCTGAAATCATGAAAAGAAAGGTGTTGACAACCTTTGAAATCACCATATTATCTTCTCTTGTTAATATCTCTGGTTTTGCTGAACAAAAGGTGATTGCTGATAGACTACTGCTGATGGCGGATAATCCTACCTTAATTTACTCGGGTCAAAATGAAAAAATGCTGACCTATGTTTTGCAGCGTCTTGGTCAGTATTATGGTAGACATAAAGAATATCATAAAGTCCTCGAGACCTGTGATAAAGCAATTAAGTATAATCTCGAATGGAAGATCTTTTATTTGCTTGATTTCATCTACTATTTTAAAGCTCTTGCTCATTACTATTTGGGTGAACACGAAGACTATGAAAAGGCACTTTTCCAGTGTTATTGCATGTTACAAACCGAAGGATCTGCCTTACGTTATGAGCGTTTTAGAAAACTTGTTGAATCGGACTGGCCAATCAACTTTCATGAATTTGCCAAACAGTATATTGAAAAGAACAATCTTAAGGGATCTTAAATGATCCTTTTTTTGATGAAAAAAGCACACCCATTTTGGATGTGCTTTGCAAATTATTCTTCATCGAAAAGTGAATCGGTTGTGACTTTTTCTTCGGTTTCTTCCTCAACTTCATCAGGTGCTAAATCGATGGCTTCAATGACTTTTTTAGGTTCAGAAACCACCAGGGATTCCTGAATAAATGCTTGCTCTTCAACGATGTCTTCATCGATTTCTTCTTGGCGTGGAACCAGTGCAATCGTTGAGACTTTATGGTCGGGACGTAAGCGAATAATTCTCACACCTTGTGTTGCGCGTTTGGTCTGTGAAATCTGATCCACATGGGTTCTCATCACAACACCTTTATCGGAAACGACAATTAAATCTTGATCATCATTCACGGTACGAAGCGTTGAAAGTCTACCGTTCTTTTGAGTGACATTCAGTGTCTTCACACCTTTACCACCACGAATTTGCTTACGATATTCTTCAACGATTGTTCGCTTACCAAAGCCATTTTCCGTAATGACAAGAATTTCTTGTTGATCGTGATCGATAATGGCAACACCGACAACTTCATCGTTAGGACCTAAATCCATTCCGCGAACACCCGATGTTGTGCGACCCATCGCACGTGCATCATTTTCATCAAAACGAATCGCTTTACCGTTGGATGCTCCAAGGATAATTTCTTTCTTACCATCGGTTAATGCAACGTTCAAAAGTTCATCGTCTTCACGTAAATTAATCGCGTTAATACCGTTGGTTCTGATGTTTGCATACTCGTTAATTGGAGTACGTTTGATGACACCTTTTTTCGTCACGAACGTTAAGAATGCATCTCCTGCTTCAAAGTCTTTCACGTTGGTAAAGGATGCAAGTTTCTCATCTTTTTGGAACTCTAACAAGTTGACAATCGGTAATCCCTTTGACTGTCTTGATCCTTCTGGAATCTTATATCCTTTGATCTTATAGACGCGACCTTTATTGGTAAAGAAGAGATGATAGTCATGGGTTGATGTCATCAAGATATGTTCAACATAATCGTCTTCATGAACTTTGATACCAGACATACCTACACCACCACGATTTTGTGTCTTGTAGTGGTCGACATTCATACGCTTGATATACCCGTTATTAGTCACAGTAATAATCACATCTTCAACAGGGATCAATGATTCATCTTCAATGCTTAAATCTTCATGTAAATTGATTTCTGTAACACGTGCATCTGCATAATTAACTTTGATTTCAAGGAGCTCTTGACGGATGATTTGAAGCTTACGTTCATGGCTTTCAATGATGCCTTTATAATCTTTAATCTTGATGGTTAATTCGCCAAGTTCGTTTTCAATCTTTTCAATTTCTAAACCTGTCAATCGTTGAAGTCTCATATCCAGAATCGCACGTGCTTGGATGTCTGTTAATTGATAGGTTGCAACCAGCGCATCTTTCGCTTCATCACCGGTCTTCGATGCTTTAATGAGTTCAATCGCGTGATCGACATCATGAAGTGCTGTGACCAGACCTTCTAAGATATGTTGTCTTGCTTCTGCTTTTTCGAGATCATACACAGTGCGACGTTGAATCACTTCAATCTGATGATCCAAATAGTGCTTGAGTAAATCTCTTAAGGTCACCATTTGAGGTTGACCCTTCACCAAACAAATCATGTTAAATCCAAAGGATTGTTGGAGTTGGGTATGCTTGTAGAGGTTATTGAGCATCACATGAGGATTGACATCGCGTTTAAGTTCAATGACAATACGCATGCCCTTACGATTCGATTCATCGCGTAAATCCGTGATGCCTTCAACGATTTTTTCTTTTGCAATGTCTGCAATGCGTTCAATCAATGTTGTCTTATTGACTGCATAAGGAATCGCAGTGACAATAATCGCTTGTTTATTCTTATGAGTGACGATTTCAGCAGTTGCACGATTTGCAATAATACCTCTACCTGTCTCATACGCCATTCTTAAACCCGATAAACCGAGGATTTGACCTCCAGTAGGAAAGTCAGGTCCCTTGATATATTGCATGAGTTCTAAGACGCTAATTTGATCGTTATCCATGTATGCAAGCAACCCATCGATCACTTCACCTAAATTGTGTGGTGGGATATTGGTTGCCATCCCTACAGCAATCCCTGTTGACCCATTGACGAGTAAATTAGGATAGCGTGAAGGTAGTACCGATGGCTCATGTTCTGATCCATCATAGTTGTCGACATAATCGACCGTATTCTTTTCTAAATCACGGACGAGTTCACCTGCAATTTTTGACATTCTAGCTTCGGTGTAACGCATCGCTGCGGCACCATCGCCATCGACGGATCCGAAGTTCCCGTGTCCATCGATTAATGGCATACGATAGTTGAAGGGTTGTGCCATACGAACCATGGCATCATAGACGGATGAGTCACCATGGGGATGGTATTTACCGATGACTTCACCGACGATTCTCGCTGATTTCTTATGGGCTTTATCTGCGGTCATACCTAAATCGTTCATCGCATATAAAATACGACGTTGAACGGGTTTAAGTCCATCGCGAATATCAGGAAGTGCACGTGATACAATAACACTCATCGCATAGTTTAAGAAGGAGGTCTTCATCTCATTCGAGATATTGATCTCTTTCACATAACCTTCAGTTGTTTTGCTGGTTTCGTTATTTAATGTTTGGTTCATGTGACATCCTTCCTATGCGTCAATGTTGTTCGCATAAATTGCGTTTTCTTGAATAAACTGTTTTCTTGGGTCAACTTCTTCACCCATGAGCATCGAGAAGACTTGATCGGCATCCATCGCATCCTTGAGGGAAACCTGAAGGAGTGTACGGCGCTCTGGATCCATCGTTGTTTCCCAAAGCTGTTCAGGGTTCATTTCACCAAGACCTTTATAGCGTTGAATGGTTGGGCGTCCCCCCATTTCTTCAAGAAGCTTATTCAGCTGTTCATCGCTATACACATATTCAACTCTCTTACCCGATTGGACTTTATAGAGAGGTGGTTGTGCGATAAAGACATAACCTAAATCGATGAGTGGCTTCATGAATCTAAAGAAGAAGGTCAATAATAGTGTACGAATATGTGCACCGTCAATGTCGGCATCAGTCATGATGACTACTTTATGGTAACGTGCTTTATCTGCTTCAAATTCATCACCGATACCTGTACCGAGTGCTTGAATGAGTGAAAGAATTTCCTTGTTGCTTAAGATTTTATCAAGACGTGCTTTTTCAACGTTTAAGACTTTACCACGTAGTGGCATGATCGCTTGATATTCGGATTCGCGACCTTGTTTTGCAGATCCACCCGCAGAATCACCTTC
>CALKAH010000043.1 GCA_937983315.1 uncultured Acholeplasmataceae bacterium
CCGAGATCTACACTCTTTCCCTACACGACGCTCTTCCGATCTCCTCATCCTTTTTACAAAATAAAAAACGTGCACCCCCCAATGCACGTTTTCTATTTGTCCGAAGGACTATTTCTTCGTTTCAGTAGCTTCTTTTTCTTTTTTAGCGAATTCTGAAGCCATCATGACGGTCGAAGCTAAATCAGTAATATTGGTTGGAACAACAAGTTTGACAGCTTGACCATTGGCAACCTGTGCAAGTGTTTCAAGGGACTTAATCTGGAGCACTGTTTGATCTGCAGCAGCTTCCTTAATGAGTTTAATACCAAGCGCTTCAGCTTCTTTAATCTTAAAGATTGCAGCTGCTTCCCCTTCAGCTTGAAGGATTTTTTCTTTCTTGTTCGCTTCAGCACGAAGTAATAAGGCTTCAGCGTCCCCTTCAGCACGAAGAATTTCGGCGCGCTTTTCACCTTCTGCAATCAAGATGTTTTGACGCTTTTCGCGTTCAGCACGCATTTGCTTTTCCATGGATTCACGAATATCTTTAGGTGGAATAATGTTTTTAACTTCAACGCGAGTGACTTTGATTCCCCATGGGTCTGTTGCTTCATCGAGTGTTTGTCTCATGCGGGTATTGATTAAGTCTCTGGATGTTAATGTTTCATCAAGATCGAGTTCACCAATGATATTACGAAGTGTGGTTGCAGAAATGTTTTCAATCGCCATTAATGGATTTTCTGTACCATAAGTATAGAGTTTTGGATCAGTGATCGTAAAGAATACGACCGTGTCGATTTGCATCGTTACGTTATCACGAGTAATGACAGCTTGTGGTTCAAAGTCTTTCACTTGTTCCTTTAAGCTTACCACACGCTTAACGCGGTCGACGACAGGAATAATAAATTGAACACCAACGCCAAGTGTCTTATGATAAGCACCTAAACGTTCAACAATCATCGCTTTGGTTTGGGGAACCAAACGGAAGCTCATCGCAATGATGCCAAGGACAATCAGTGCGGCAATAATCAAACCTACAACACCTGCAGGTGTGATCAAAACAGGGGGTAATACACGGAATACATTCATCATTCAAGACCTCTTTCCTTATTTTTCAATTTTTTCAACAATCAGTTTGTTACCTTCAACATCAAGAACACGTGCATGTTCACCAACTAAAATGGTTTCTTTCGAAATTGCTGCCCAGTCAAGTGCACGCACCAAGACACGACCAACTTCGTTAGGACGAATTTCTTTGATGACCGTGACAGTTAAGCCAACCATTGCATCCACATTGGTCTTAATCTCATTGGTTTTAAGGTACTTCTTAACCACAGGACGGGTTAGGAGGAGAAGTGCACCAGAGAAACCGATGAAGGAGACAATTTGCCATACAAGATGCCCGTCTAATAATGCGATAATGAAGCTTGGTATTGCTGCTAAAGCAAACCAAATGCTGATCATATCGGCAGTTAAGAACTCAATGACGATTGCAATGACAAAGAATGCAAGCCAAAACCATACCATGTAATCAAGCATACTAGACTTCCTCCTTCAAATCGACAAGAAGAACTTGTTCTTTGCCTTGCCAATTCGCTTTATACTTCTTTGTTTCCGTATTGAAATCAACACCAACGAGGTTGCCAACTTCCTCAATAAATGCTTTGTTCGCAACACGGCTATACGATGAGCGAACGGTAATTCTATACTTGTTTGATTCGGGTATATCATGACGAATCGCTTCTGCCTTATTCAAAGGCTTGATGACAATAAGTTTCTGATTCTTCTCCATGCCTAGCATGACACTGTAGGCTGTTTCAAAGAAATTCGTTGCGGGTTTGTTGAGTGTAATATTGCCGGCTGCGATCGTAACGATACAATCTTTTGGTTTTTCGTTGAACCATACGATTTCCATGTTTAATCACTCCTTACACTTCCATTATACATCGAATTATTGGAAATGCAAGAAAAATTATCAAAAATTATTATTTATTTATTTCGTTGAGTTTTAGCAGTTTAACACCGATATTAAGCAGTGTTTCTTGAAGGTCAGATAATTGATTTTTTCCTTCATGTATCTGTGTTTTGATCAGTTCTTCCATGACACGAAATGATTCAGTAGCTGCATAACAATACATTTTGACATCGACGATTTGAAATGTGTATACATAATGATAGGATTCTTGATCTTTGGTGAAGATGAGCTCATGCGTTTGTGGTAATAATGATTCTTTTTGAATCGCACGATCAACAAGTGGTATCAAGAAATGGATTCCTGGTTGATCGATCACTTTGAGAAAAGCACCTAATCGTTCAATCACAAGGGCTTCATCTTCTTTAACGTGTTTGAAATTGGGAGCAAGAAATAAAACAATGAGCGCTGCAAAGATAAGTGCAGCAATAATCTCAGTAGGCATAAAGGTCTCCTTTAATCATAAGACTTGAGGTTTATTTGAAACATGGTATAATAATCATGATCACTACGGGGAGCACTATGCTGAGAGGACGAAAGTCGACCCGCGAACCTGATCTGGATCATACCAGCGGAGGGATAGTTGAGGTATTCTCTTTACTATTCGTTTCTTTGGTAATCCGAAGAAATTTTTTTATTTTCTAGGAGGAAAAGAAATGGCGTTAAGGATTGAAACAAAGCGGATGTTGATGACGATTAACTTGCTTGTCATCGCCATCGTCACGGATTTAATCGTGAGTGCAATACCAGGTTTAAATGCAAGCATGCCTTTTGGTGGAAAATTCTTTGGTTTATCGATGTTTCCATTAGTTTTGATTGGCGCACTTTTTGGATTGAAATATGGATTAATCGCAGGACTGATTTATGCAATCTACAACTTTGGATTTGATTACTTGGTTTATCTGGATGCATTACACATAACTCTTGAATCATGGACGGGAGAAGCATGGGGATTTGGTCGAATACTAGCACTTGTTTTACTCGACTATGTCATTCCCTTCATGGCGTTTGGACTTTCTGGTCTTTTTAAAGGTGCATTTACTGATCGCATGAAGCTCATTTTATCAATGGTTGTTGTGAGTATCATTCGATTAATATCTGCCACACTTTCAGGTGTTATCCTGTGGAGCAGCAGCATTCGTTATGCAGTGTCCTTGGTTGAAGCAGGTGATGCTGATCCCAATATTGCAACAAGAATTTTTGCATGGATGGGTGAATCCTTATGGTTATATAGTTTAGGATATAATCTCATGTATATAACAACAACGACGATTGTTGTCATCGGTATCACGATATTGACTCATCAACGTTTACAAACCATTTTTGAACCGATGATTCATCCTCAAATCAGAAGATAATCATCAACGACTTTTAAATAGTTTAGTCGTGGTTGATAACCAAATTGAATCGTATGTGCGCGTGATTTAAAGGTTTCATAAGGGATGGATTTTCGTCCCTTTTCTTCATCTTGTTGATCCCAGTATTCAAAGAGAATCGTTGCGGGTAATAAATAATACTCATTATAAGGCTTAAAGTGAACAATTAAAAACGCAAGTCCACCTTGCTTGTGAACGTTTTTGAGATGATCGATTTGATGGGGATGCACATTTTTTAAGGGCATCGCTGTTTTTGAGTTTGTTTCTTTGGCATCAAAATCGATATATCGACCTTTGTACACACCATTAAAGTCAGTTGTTGAAGGTGTTTTATAATAAGCTTCCGTGATTTTTGCTTTATTACGTGCTGGATAACTGACGTTGACGACCTGAATCGGTGTTGGCTTTTTATGGATGACAGCAATTCCGTAATTGAGATAATATGTATTGGATGCTTCAATGTCAGATTCTAAAGTCATACCAAGATTGGCATAATTGGTTGTCTTGACTTGTGCTTTCCGTTTGATGGGATAATTGATCATGTTTTCACCTATAGATATCATAACATAGTTATGAGTTAAAATGATTGAATCATTCAAAAATCATGGTATAATAACCGTAGTCTAAGACGTTGCTAAGGAAGTGTGATGATGAGTCAGATTCGTTTTTTTGCATTAGGAGGGCTCGGGGAAAACGGGAAAAACATGTACGTGATCGAAGTCGATCAACAGTACTTTATTCTCGATGCAGGGATTAAATACCCGAGTGCAGAATTATATGGTGTGGATGAAATTATACCTGATTACCGAGTATTGATTCGGATTAAAGATAAAATCAGGGGTATTTTTTTGTCGCATGCTCATGAAGACCATATTGCAGCTTTACCACACCTCTTAAGAGATTTAAATGTTCCTGTTTATGCAACGAATTTTACGATGCAAATCATCACGGACATGCTTAAAGATGAAGGCTATCAACTCGATACACTGACTTTAAATACCATTTCACAAAATTCCATCATCAAATTTGGTAATGTACGTGTCACATTCTTTAATACAACGCACTCTATTCCCGAATCGATTGGAATTGCCGTACATACCGTGGATGGTGTGATTGTTTATACATCCGATTTTACGTTTGATCAAAGTTCAGATGTTAAATATCAAACTGATTTTAGAAAAATCAACGAACTTTCAGAAAAAAACGTCCTTGCCTTGCTGACAGAATCACTTGGTTCTACCATGGAACTGAATGGCGGTGTCAGCATGAATTTGAATCACCGTCTTAACAGTATTTATGCAAATGCTGATGGACGTATTGTCGTCACACTTTTCTCATCTGATTTAAGAAAAATCCAACGCATTATCGATATTTCACTCGCCCATAAAAAGAAAATAGCGATCATTGGTCGTCGTGCACAACGTATCGTCGATATTGCCATTCACAGTGGTTATCTTGCAATTCCTGAAGAAGCACTGATCAATCTGAGATACATCGATGAAAAAAATAAGAATGAAGGTTCTGATATTGTTGCTCTTGTGACAGGAAACCGTCATGAACCATTCTTTATGCTTCAACGGATGTGTAAAAAATCAGACCGTTTGATCCATATTAGTGAAAAAGATACGGTCATCTTGATGACACCACCGGTACCTGGTACAGAAAAGATGGCTGCACGCACGCTTGATGTTCTTTATCGAAGCGATGCTCAAGTCAAAGTGATTGATAAACGGTTACTCACATCTGCCCATGCAACATCAGAAGAAATCAAGATGATGATGAACTTACTCAAACCGAAATATATTGTTCCAACGATTGGTGAATATCGCCACCAATATGGGGTAAAACGCCTTGCACAAGAAATCGGATACAAACCAGATCAAGTCTTCTTGCTTGATAATGGTGATGTTTTAAACTTTAAAGATGGTGATGTTTATGTCGCCAAAGGTGATATCAATGTCGGTGAAATCTTAATTGATGGTACCGCAGTGGGTGATGTCAATGACTTCGTGATGAAAGACCGTGAACTTCTTGCAGAAGATGGTGCACTCCTTCTTGTTGCGCATGTGAGCCCAAAGACAAAACAGATTTTAGGCGAAGTCTCTATTGTCACCAAAGGATTTGTCTATGTTCAAGAATCTGAAGAGCTTCTCCAAAAAGTCAAAGATACATTTATGGAAGTCTCTAAAAAGCATTTAGAAGGTAAATATATCAACTGGAATGATTATAAACGTGATGTACGAAATGAAGTTAATCGTTTCATTTATCAGGAAACGAGACGTTCTCCCATCACCATTCCTGTCATCATTTCTACAGAATCCAATGTATAATAAAGGCTCCCGAGGGAGCCTATCTTTTTTTGTGTTTGATTCTATCAATCATTTTTAAACGTTCTGCTAAAGCCTTCTCATAAGCTGATTCATCTTTTGGATGATAATAGGTTTTATCGTTGATCGCATCAGGTAAGTAGGTTTGATCATTGATGGACTCTTTATCGTTATGTGGGTAGTGATAAATCTCTGGATTAACTTTGATTTTACGGTTATCCACATGATCGGGTACTACGCCTGTGTCATCATGTTCATAGTCGTCAAGGGCTTGATCAATTGCAAGTATCGCAGTATTCGATTTTGGTGAAATCGCCATATCGATAACGATTGCACCTAAGATGATGCGTGCTTCAGGAAAGCCAACTTTCATGGCTGCATCACATGCGCTCACCACTTTTCCTCCCATGAGAGGATTGGCTAAACCGATATCTTCATAAGCAATAACAAGAAGTCTTCTGATGATGGAAGGAAGATCACCTAATGTGATTAATCGGGCTAAATAGTGAATCGATGCATCAACATCAGATCCACGAATGGATTTTTGAAGTGCCGATAACAAATCATAGTAATTGTCTTCGTGATCATCAAGATCATGACTCATTTTGCCTGCAACGCGGTATATAGTTTGAGGTGTTAAGAGATCACCATCTTTTAAAATCAACGATGCACTTTCTAATATATTTAATGCTGTTCTAATCTCATGATTGCTATAACGAATGATGGCTTTGAGTGCATTTTTATCGATACGGACATCAACATCGAGTGCACGTATCGCTGCAAGTAATGCTTTTTCGATGGCTTCTTCATCGAGCTTTCTCACCTCATAGAGGTGACAACGCGAACGAATCGCCATATTGATCGATTGATAAGGGTTGAGTGTGGTGAGTCCGATGACAGTCGCATTCCCATTTTCCATAAAAGGAAGAAGATAATCCTGGACATCAGTTTTCATACGATGAATTTCATCAATGACAATTAAGATATCATGGTAACTGGTCGTATCTAGGATATCTTTTAAACGTGCTTTTGAATCGGTTGATGCATTGAAAAAGTAGTGATCAAGTCCTGATTCTTTCGCAAAAATGGAAGCAATCGTTGTTTTTCCAGTACCAGGAGGGCCATAAAGGATGAATGAGAGCAGTTTCTTCTTTTGAAGCATTTGCACCAAAACACCATCAGGTCCTACCAAATGGTCTTGTCCAAAAACATCTTCAAATTTTTCTGGTCGCATACGGTATGCAAGAGGTTTCATGTGATCACCACTTTCCATTATAGCATACTTGTCAAAAGGACGAAAATGAAGTAAAATAATGAGGTAGTCGTACCCCTTTTTTTGTTTAAGGAGGTATGCATTGGAGGACAATATGGACTTAAAAAAATTCATTGCTGATGTACCCGATTTTCCAAAAAAAGGTATTCTCTTTCGTGATATCACCCCACTCATGTTAAATGGCAAAGCTTATGCATATGCACAAAAAGCGATTGCAACATTTGCACGTGAGAAAAAAGCAACACTGATCGTTGGACCTGAAGCACGTGGTTTTATTTTTGGATGTCCGGTTGCAACCGATTTAGGTATCGGTTTTGCTCCAGTGAGAAAACCTGGAAAACTTCCTCGTGAATATGTGAGTGTATCGTATGACCTTGAATATGGTTCAAATGAATTATGTATGCACGCTGATGCGGTTAAACCAGGTGATAAAGTGCTCATTGTTGATGATTTACTCGCAACAGGTGGTACAATGGATGCAACCATCAAACTTGTTGAAAAACTGGGTGGTACGGTTGTTGGATTAGCGTTTTTAATTGAACTTGCTGATCTTCATGGTCGTGAAAAATTACAAGGTTACGACATCTTAACCTTGATTACGTATTAAAAAGGATGGTTCTATGACTGACCCTTTATGGTTATCCTTAGTTGAATCGTTCTCGTCTTATATTAAACGAGAATCCGACATCAAGCTTATTGAAGAAGCTTATTTTTTGTCGAAGGAAAAACATGAAGGTCAGATGCGTAAAAGCGGTGAACCCTATATTACCCATCCGGTCGCTGTTGCTAAAATTATCGCTGATCTTCATGGTGGACCTGCAACCATTATTGCATCGCTTCTTCATGATACAGTTGAAGATACAACGTTATCACTTAAAGAAGTAGAAACACGATTTGGTTCGGATATTGCTCAACTTGTGGATGGCGTGACTAAGATTGGTAAACTCTCGTTTAGTCAAAAAGTCTCTCAAGCAGATAACCATCAAAAAATGCTGTTGGCGATGGCCAAAGACATTCGAGTGGTCTTAATTAAAATTGCAGACCGTTTGCATAATGTAAGAACCCTCGAGTCGATGTCACCAGAAAAACAATACAAGATTGCAACCGAGACATTAGAGATTTATGCACCACTTGCTCATCGTCTTGGTATCTTTAGAATCAAAGCGGAACTCGAAGACCGCTCCCTACGCTATACAGATCCTCCGATGTACTATCGCGTTTCAAACATGATCCAAGCTAAAAAGGCAGAACGTGAAGCATCGATTGATCAAGTCATTTCAAACATTAAAGTCCTTTTTAACCAATCTGATTTACAAGATTTCGAAATTAAAGGACGTATTAAAAATATCTATTCGATCTACAAAAAGATGGTTAAAGATAACAAGCAATTTGAAGATATATATGATTTGCTTGCTGTTCGAATCATCGTTGATAAAGTAGAAACATGTTATCAAGCCCTGGGTATTATCCACGCAAACTTCACACCGATTCCACGTCGGTTTAAAGATTATATCGCTGTGCCGAAACCTAACATGTATCAATCCTTACATACCACGGTTTTATCCGATGATGGTACGCTTTTTGAAGTTCAAATACGAACACCAGAAATGGATCAAATTGCTGAATACGGGATTGCTGCACACTGGGCATATAAAGAGAATAAAACATACTCGAAGGAGAAAGAGCAATTTGAAATTGCCCAAAAACTCAAGTGGTATGGTGAATTATTAAAAATGAGTGAAGACACCGATGAAACCTCGGGTGGTGCTGAAGAATTTGTTGGAACTATTAAAGGAGACATCTTGGATGCAAACGTCTATGTCTTCACCCCTAAAGGAGAAGTCATTGAACTTCCTAAAGGCTCGACACCGATTGACTTTGCCTATCGCATTCATACCGATGTCGGTAACAAAATGGTCGGAGCGATTGTCAACAATCGTATCGTTACATTAGACTATGAACTCAATACGGGAGATATCGTCAGTGTAAAGATCAATAAAAATTCAGCGGGTCCTTCAGAAGACTGGTTGAAGATTGCAAAATCAGCGCATGCTCGCCATAAGATCAAGGGATTTTTAAATAAACTCAACAAAGATTCTATTTTGCAGATGGGTAAAGATGCTCTCGATCGTGAATTAGTTGCAAATAAAGTGACCGAATCCATCGATGATGCATTTGTTAAAAAGCATTTCGAAAAAAACATGATCACAACCTTAGCCGACATGTATTTAGAAATCGGAAAAGGGAATTTATCACCTAAAACAGTTGTCAATAAGCTTTTAGGACTTGAAACAGATCCATCAGTTCTTTTACAGCGACAAATGGAAAAGGCATCCAGACAGCTCACGACACACAGTGAGACAGGCGTTGTCATTGAGGGATTGTCTTCACCACAACTCAAACTTGCCAATTGCTGTTTACCGATTCCTGGTGATCCCATTATCGGGTATGTATCGAAACAGTCAGGGATCGTCATTCATGCGACGTTTTGTCCAAACTGTAAACAATTTGAAGATAATCGTCTCATCGAAGCGTATTGGGCAAATGATATCACCCGTAAATATGCAACATGGATCAAAATTGTTGGTGGATCCAAACCTTCGTTGCTCTCAGAAGTTGTGACTGTCGTGAATGCTTCACAGATTGCGATTGCTGAAGTTAATGCGTTAACCACTTCAACACTTGAAATGATCATCAAAATCAAAGTATCCATCAATAACAGCAATCAGCTTCAATCACTGATGGTGAATTTAAGAAAAATCAGTGAAGTCTATAGCATCGAGAGGGATTTCAAATGAGAGCGATTATCCAACGTGTTCGTGAAGCCTCTGTTGTTGTCGAAGAGAAGATTGTTGGACAGATCCAACAGGGATACCTCATTTATTTAGGTGTTAAAGTTGATGATACGAAAGAGATTGCACTCAAAATGGCTCAAAAGATTCACAATCTTCGCGTCTTTGAAGATGGTGAAGGAAAAATGAATCTTAATCTTGATCAGGTGAAGGGTTCAATCCTGCTCATCTCTCAATTTACACTCTATGGAGACACGAAAGGCAATAACCGTCCATCCTTCATTCTTGCAGGACGACCTGAGATTGCAGAACCACTCTATGAAGTTGTTTTTCAAGAATTAAGTCATGATCATCACGTGGAAAAAGGTATCTTTGGAGCGAATATGAAGGTCCATTCCATCAATGATGGTCCGGTAACAATCCAGATTGAAATTTGATTGACAAATTACCTGTTTTCATGTATCATGATACTGTAATTTGATCGTCTGTGAAAAAGGGAATCCTACGGATTGTGACACCTTTGGAGACATGATTGACATTGAGGGCTAGAGTGATCTAGAACTAAGGTGGTACCGCGTAAATTCTTTACGTCCTTAGATATATTTTTAAGGACGTTTTTATTTTCATGGTGGAGGGTCGTTGTGAAGAAACCTTATCGAAAAATGCCTGATATTGATTTGGGTGATTATATACTAAGAACCATACATATCAGAGATTATAAGGATATGTATGATTATGGTCGCGATCAAGAGGTGACCAAGTACTTATCATGGGGACCTTTTGAGCATCCAAAGGAAGCAAAAAGTGCTATTCGAGATATCTTCTATCCAAGATGGCATCAAGGATTACCACGTGGGTATGCAATTATCGATAAAACGAATGAGAAAATGATTGGAACGATCGATTTTCACACGAAACCCATCGATCTCAACGGTGCTGAAGTTGGATATGTCATCCACAAGGATTATTGGAATCAAGGCATCATGACAAACGCTTTAAAACAATTGATTAAGATTGGCTTTGAATACTTAGGCTATGACGTGATATGGATTAAACATCTTAAACAAAATATCGCCAGTCAAAAAGTGATTGAAAAAACGCCATTTATATGGATTAAGACGGAGAAAACAAGAGTTCAAAAAAGGGGATATACCCTTGATGATGATTTACTGATCTATGAACTGACAAAGGAGAGATACCATGGCTATCAATAAAGTAAAAGGAACCTATGATGTTTTACCAAGCGAATCATTTCGTTGGCATGCGTTAGAGAAAAAAGTTCACGACTTACTCAAAGTCTATAATATCAAAGAGATGCGAACACCGATCATGGAATATAGTGAGGTTTTTCATCGTCAATCAGAACTCTCGGATATGGTGACAAAAGAAACCTATGATTTTGATGATCGTGGCGATCGTCGTTTGACGCTTCGTCCAGAAGGAACTGCAGGTATCATTCGCAGTTATGTTGAAAACAAACTTTATGCATCTCAAGAATTAGAGAAAGTTTATTACATTGGACCCAATTTTAGATATGAACGTCCACAAAAAGGTCGATATCGTCAATTCTATCAATTTGGTGTTGAAGCGATTGGTGCAGTCGACCCAGCACTCGATGCTGAAATGATCATTTTAGCCTATGACTTTATCAAACGACTTGGCTTAAAAGGTGTATCGGTTCGTATCAACAGTTTAGGTGATGATGAATCGCGTAGACAGTATCAAGAAGCACTCAAAAATCATTTTTTGCCCCATGAAGAAACGCTTTGTGATGATTGTAAAGCTCGGTTATATAAAAATCCACTGCGCATCTTAGATTGCAAAGTCGACCAAAAGCATGAAGCAGTCCTTAAGGCACCCACTCCTCAAGATTATTTAAATGAAGCATCTCGTCTCTATTTTCATCATGTCTTAGAGCATTTAAATGCATCGAAGATCAGTTATGAGATTGCACCTAAACTTGTTCGTGGGCTCGATTATTATAGCCATACAGTCTTTGAAATTGAAGCGGATATCGAAGGTTTCGGTGCACAAAATGTACTGGGTGGTGGTGGCCGATACCAGAAACTTGTCTCTGAACTGGGTGGACCAGAACTCGGTGGTATTGGATTCGCTTGCGGTATGGAACGATTATTGATGGCGCTTGAAGCTGAAAATATCGAGTTAGCGGTTGAAGATACGCTCGATGCTTATGTCATCGTGTTCTCCGATCAACTCAAACCTATCGCATCGAAGATTCTCTACGATTTAAGACAAGCCAACATCATTTGCGATATGAACTATACCCAAAAAGCGTTTAAGGGACAACTCAAACAAGCACTCAGACTCGGTGCGAAATATCTCATCATCTTAGGTGATGATGAATATGCGAAAGGTGTCGCAGGAATCAAAAATACACAGACAGAAATTCAAGAGGATGTTCCTCTTGCACGAATCACGAAATATATGAAAGAAAAAGTAGGTAAATAATATGCATCGTTATACACATCATAATAATCAATTGACCTTAAAAGACAGGGGTCAACATGTCTATTTAAAAGGTTGGGCTGCAAAAGTCCGTAATTTAGGTGGATTGCTTTTTATCGACTTAAGAGATAGAGAAGGTATTACACAACTCGTTGTTAAACCATCCAATCCAGCTTATGAAACAGCGCTTAAAGTGAGAAGTGAGTATGTCATTGAAGCCGAAGGTGTTGTGATTGAACGTGCAAGTAAGAACTTGAATTTAACCACAGGTGAAATCGAAGTTGATGTGACACATCTTGTCATTTTAAACACTGCTGAAACACCTCCAATCATCATTTCAGACCAATCGGATACCCTTGAAGATACCCGTTTAAAGTATCGCTATTTGGACTTAAGACGCCCTGTGATGCAAAATTTCTTAGTCAAGCGTCATCAGATTACACAAGCGATCCGTTCAGTTCTTGTAGATGAAGGGTTTTTGGAACTCGAAACGCCTATTTTAGGTAAATCAACACCTGAAGGTGCACGCGATTATTTAGTGCCCTCACGTTTATATCCAGGAACATTTTATGCCTTACCCCAATCACCACAGATTTATAAGCAACTTTTCATGGTCGCTGGTCTTGAACGATACTTCCAAGTTGCCCGTTGTTTTAGAGATGAAGATTTACGTGCTGACCGTCAACCTGAGTTTACTCAAATTGATATTGAAGCGTCATTTGTGGATATGGAAGATGTGCAAAACATCGTTGAAAAAGTGTTAGTCAAAACATTTAAGAAGGTGTTAAACATCGATGTTCAAGCACCGTTTTTAAGAATGAGTTATCATGATGCCATGGATAAGTATGGTTCAGATAAGCCTGATATGCGTTATGAACTTCTCTTATCCGATTTTACTCAATCATTGAAACATGCTGCAGTATCTTTATTGCAAGGTCGTGAAGTGATTAAAGGTTTAGTGGTTAATGAAGCAGAAAAGATTTCAAGAAAGCGTATTGATCAATACACGGAGATTGTTAAAAAGAATCATGGTGATATGCTCGCCTATGTGAAATACGTCAATGGTGAATATTCAGGTTCGATTGCGAAACAATTAAACGCACAAGAACTTGCTTCACTAGGCTTAAAATCTGGTCAAATGGTCTTTTTAGTTGCAGGTGAATTCGAAAAAGCATCGAATGCACTCGGTGCACTTCGTATTGAAATCGCCAATGAATTCAACTTGATTCCCAAAGATACCTATAAATTCTTATGGGTTGTCGATTGGCCACTTTTAGAGTATAGTGAAGAAGAGAAGCGGTTTTATGCAAAACACCACCCATTCACAGCACCTGTTGATGCAGAAGTGCTTAAAACTGATCCGCTTCATGCCATGGCAAAAGCCTATGATATCGTCTTAAATGGTTATGAAATTGGCGGAGGTTCCATTCGTATTCACAATCAAGACGTACAACGTTTGATGTTTGATACGCTTGGTTTATCACAAGATGATATCGTACGTCGCTTTGGATTCTTCGTTGATGCTTTAAAATATGGTACTCCTCCACATGGTGGATTAGCATTAGGTCTTGACCGTGTCGTGATGTTGATGACAAACACCACCAATATCAAAGACGTGGTTGCTTTCCCGAAGACACAAAGTGCAAAAGATATGATGATGCAAGCTCCCTCCGATGTTGATCCGATTCAACTGAAAGAACTCAGTATTAAAGTAGGTGAATAAGATGAAGAAAATTACATTAGCTGGTGGATGCTTCTGGGGTGTTGAAGGTTATTTCAATCAACTCAAAGGTGTGATCGATACAACCGTCGGTTATGTCGATGGCAATAAGAAAAACCCGACCTATCGTGAAGTTTGTGATGGGGTTGCTACACACGCAGAAGCGATGGAAATCATTTATGATGACAAGGTGATTCCACTCACCAAAGTGCTCGAACATTTCTTTAGAATCATTGATCCATTTTCAAAAAATCGTCAAGGACATGATGTCGGTAGACAATATCGTACAGGCATCTATTTTGAGACTGAAGAAGATAAAGAACTCGTTTTAGCTTATATGAAAGATGTTTTTAAAGATCGCTTGTCTAAAGTTCAAACCGAGGTCAAAAAGTGTCTCGATTTTGAACCCGCTGAAACCTATCATCAGGATTACTTAAAGAAAAATCCAGGTGGATATTGTCATGTGAACTTGAATTTAGCGAAACCAGAGGAGAAGAAATAATGCGTAAGGATTATATCTCGTGGGATCAGTATTTTATGGGTGTTGCTAAACTTTCTGCAATGCGCAGTAAAGATCCTTCGACACAAGTTGGAGCATGCATCATCAATAGCGATCGCCGCATTGTCGGGATTGGATATAATGGTCTTCCTCAGGGATGTAGTGACGAAACATTTCCTTGGCAAAACGAAGGCGAATATACGGATACTAAATATCCTTATGTTGTCCATGCAGAAGCAAACGCCATTTTGAATGCAACACAAAATTTAAAAGGATCTTCAATCTATGTCACCCTTTTTCCATGCAATGAATGTTCAAAATTGATTATTCAAAGTGGAATCAAGGAAATTGTCTATGAATCAAATAAATATCAACACACCAAAGAACACCAAGCAGCGATACGCATGTTAAAAGCTGCTGGTGTTTCGATGCGTCAAATTACGGTAGGCGAACTCAGTTATGTTAGCATTCCTTAAACAGTATAAGAAGATTTTCATCATTTTAAGTTTCCCTTATCTTTATCTTCTTTTTCTGCTGATTGCTCCGACACAAAAAATGGTGATTGCACCTGGTGGTCTGACACCTGTCGATCAAAGTGTTGAGATTGATGGAGTCAACATGATGGATCAGTTTCATACCATCTATGTCTATAGTTACTATCCGATGACTCCATTTCAAACGTTTGTCACGGCAGATGATGATCGTATGGCGATTTATCCATTATCAGAACGGCAGCAAGATATCTCTTGGCGTGATGATTATTTAAGTGGTCAAGTCTCCAAACTATCAAGCTTACAGATCTCGGTGATTAAAGCCTATGAGTTAGCGCATGTCATGGATCCATCGATTACGATTGAATATCATTTTGCTGGTCTTTTAATATCCTATCGACCCAGTCGTTTGAATGAGCTTGAAATAGGTGATCGTGTGATTGCGATCAATGGTATTAGTGTTGAAGGATTAGAAGAAGAGGATTTTCTTGCATTAAGCGATTCAGAAAACATGACATTACTTATTGAAAGAAAACACGGTGATGAATGGATAACACTGAGTGTGGATTACACACGGTTAAAAGATGAACCATCTCTTCGTTATTATCCTGATTATCAGATTGATTCTGCTTTTCCTTCATTTACATTACCGGGTCTAGAGAGCGTTATTGGTGGTCCCAGTGGTGGTATGATCCAAACACTAAGTATTTATGCAAGTTTACTAAAACTAAACATTGGTGAACTAAAAATTGCGGGTACTGGAACAATTGAGATGAGTGGAAACATCGGAAAAATCGGTGGAATTCGACAAAAAATCTATACAGCTTGGGATCAAAATGTGGATGTTTTCTTCATTCCAAGAGACCATGTTTCTGAGATTGAAGACATCCAATACCCCTTCGCTATGTATGTTGTTTCAACCATAGAAGAGGCGGTGCAAGCGCTCCATGAAGTCATTGATTAATCGCATCGATCAGATGCTTCATAGATTTAAAAAACTGATGAAATTGATTGATAAAGAAGCCAGCATGAAAAGTGTTATCAAGTCGGTTTTAGGTGCACTGCTTTTATCGTTTTTAACACTTCTTTTACCAGTCTTACTCGTGATCAACATGTTTATATATACTAAACTCACGTTATTTTTAGCCATTTTACTAGTTATCCTTGTTGTATCCTGGCCATTCATCTATTATTATTTTTATTATCGCTTACTTAAACTGTATCATCC
>CALKAH010000044.1 GCA_937983315.1 uncultured Acholeplasmataceae bacterium
TGTCTTGAATCAACATTTAAAACCATTTTTTTTGCTTAAAAAAGAAAATCATTGCGATTAAAATAACCACACAAATGATTGAAAACAGCATGACTGCATACTCATATTCCAGGATCCCAAAGTGCACAAAATTCATACCAAAAAATCCTGTCAAGAATGATAATGGGATGAATGTTGCTGAAAATAAAGTGAGTGTTGCCATAATCTTATTCATCTTCGTTGATTGATTGTTCATATCTAAATCAAGTAGATTTCGCATTTGTTCTCGCGATTGAGTAATCCGATTATCCAAACGTTGAAGGTGGTCCATCAGGTCATCAAAGTAAGGTTGATTATCGGGTTTAAACAAATCGTTTTTACGGTTCATTGCTTTTTCGAGTTGTTCAAAGGTTGGTGTGACATGGCTCTTTAATTTAAGCATCGTTTTTCTGATCAAATAGAATTCATCTTGAGCAATATTGTGATTCTCAATGATGGACTCTTCAAAATGATTGATCTGTTCATCTAAGATATCATAGATATCGAGATGATTATCTGTAATCATATCCAAAATTTGATAGAAAAGATAATCAACTGTGCGCTCTCTTAAATCACGATGTTCTTTAAACAAGATTTTAAGTGGTTCAAGATAATGAGGTTCGGTTTCATGAAATGATATCAGTGTATTCTCAAACATGACCATACTCATGTATTCATCCATGACTTCTCCTTCTTTGAGATACTCATGGTTGAATACACAGAAGACATACTGCCCTTTCATTTCAATCTTTGTGCGCTGATCAACGTTTAAGACGTCTTCAATGACTAAAGGATCAACAGGATAGGTGTTGCGTATCGCTTCAATGACATCCGTTTGCGATAAGCCAACCACTTGAATATAATGTTTACGATTGGGATCACCTTCATAACGGTCGACGATGTCAAGCGTTGATGCATCATAGATATAATGGGTGATTTTCGTTGGGACATCAGGATGTTCTCCTGTATAAATCATGGATTTAGGTTTAATATAATTGGATAGATTCATAAGGATACCTCACTTGAGAATAATATAGGTGATTCCTTCATTAGGAATTTTGTAATCGGGGTCTTGTTTGAGCAAAGATAAATGATCTTTGATGATCTGATCATATCCCAAGAGATGTCCAAAGGCTTCTCCTGGTATATATGCTTTGATTTTATGAGATTCGATATAGTCATTTAATAGTTGATGGACCATCACTTTGATTTCTCCACCCTGACCTGTGCTTCCATATCCATGAACGATTTTTATGATCCGTTCTTTTTCATAGCGAATAATCGCAATCAATCGATCCTTCGCTAAAGTAACAGATGGCATATCTTGCTTGATGTTATAAGACTTCATTTGATACGTGCAGCATTTTTACTGACCGATACATCAGGTATGCTTGAAACCAGTTTAGAAAATCGCGTAAATCCCAATTCTTGATAACTAAAGGTGGGGTGTCTTTTTTCAAGTTCTTGTTTGATTTTGGTCAGCATCATTTCTTTGCTTTTATTCGTTTTGATAATATCGATGATTTCATGCATGATTTGATCTTTTTCAATGGTCGATTTTAATGAAACATAGGTCGTTGTCTTCTCTTGACTCATACCAATTCCAGAAATGGTTGAGACGAGGTTCGATAGCGTCTTATGTCCATATTTGCGAGGATCAAAATCAGAGAAGCGATTAACTAAAATATCGCCTAATCGCGAGAGTTGAATGCGATTATCAATACCGTTTTCAATAATCAAGCTCTTGATGATGTGTTCAATGTTTTCTTTATCAGCTTCAACGATTTTTGGAACGATTTCTTCTTCATCATCATCGTCATCTAAGTATTCAAAATACTTAAATTCATTGCACGCTGAGCGAAAGGCTTGGGTTGTTGTTTTAATGCTACCAATACCGATCACATGCATACCACCTTCTCTAAGTTTGACAGCAAGTGGTGTAAAATCTGAATCTGATGTGACTAAAAAGAATGCATTCACTTTTTCTTGATACATCATTTCTTGGGCATCAAGTGCCATCGCCATATCTGCAGCATTTTTACCGATCGCAACATTGTATTGATGTACGGGTTTTATGGCATTATCCTGGGCTGCTTTATGCCAATCCTTTGAAAGATTATTAATATCCCCATAAAAGCGAGCAATCACGATTTTTCCATATTTTGCGATTTCATTCATGACTGATTTGATATACTTGTACGAGACGTTTTCTGAATCAATCATCAATGCTATTTTATATTCTGTTTTTTCCATAAATCCTCCTCATTATCGTCCATGAACACTTCTATTATACTCCATGATGCTGCTTTCTAAGAAAAAAAAGCGGCGCAGTTAGCGCTCGCTTTCATAGGATTGACCTTTCCTTAATACTTTCCGCTGTTCGATGCCTTGGATGTGTTCTCGTTGTGTAATCGTGTTCATTTTCTTTAAATCTTTTAATCCATCATAAAGTTTTCTAACATCGATGGACTTTAAGCGAAATGTATCTTTTCGATGTTCGTTGATCTTTTTCATGAGTGATAATGGGTAGACGACAGGAACATGTTCAGATTTGATGCGTAGTGTTGCTCTTCCTGTAAATACGATATACGAGTAGATCGGTGCTTTCATGGGGAGAACTTGTTTTAATGAGTGAATGTGACCCTGATTTTGTTTAATGGGATTATAAAAGGTATGCTTCACTTTTCCAAATGATAAGGTTTGTGTCCACTCTTTGTCAACATCTTTACCATAAATCCAACCTGCATAGTTTTTCGTCTCAATAACGTGGATACCATGGGAGTTAATAAGAACGTGATCGATTTGAACCGATTTAGCACCATCATAAAACATCAGGTTGTTGATGACAAAAATATCTCTTTTTGGTCGGTTTTTGCCAATTAAGAATCGAACAATCCATTCACCGATCATACCTTTTCCGATAGGTGTTTTAAAAAAGATGACAACACATAACATGAACACAATACCAAGAATGTATTCTCTCACAACATCACCACTTTTTATCACCAATATATCATATCTTTCATGTAAAATTCATTTCAAATGTCTTTTGATTCGTGAATTTTATCACTTTATTGAATGATATGTTGATCTTAATGAAAGAAAAACATCCCAAACCGGGATGTTACGTTCTTTGTTGGAGGCCTCAAACGGATTTGAACCGATGATCAGGCAGTTGCAGTGCCTTGCCTTACCACTTGGCTATGAGGCCTTCACATGCTATCTCATTATATCGTTTTAGGGGTCTAAAAGTCAATAATGATTCTCAGGTTTTTTTAAGATGTTCGAGCCACTGTTTGAGTGAAGGTGCAAGAAGCTGATACGTCTCTTCATATCGTCCTGAATAGTAGGGATCTGGAACTTCTTCACCATGAGTGGTTGGATCGATATCTCTTAAGAGATAAACTTTGTGTCGATAAGCACCTGATTTTGAAATCAGTTGGCGAACATTAGTATGATCCATGCCGATAATGTAATCAAAATGAATAAAATCAGATGACTTGATCTGCTCTGCACGTTTTCCAATCAAAGGTGCCTGTTCACGCTTTAAAATTTTCATGGTTTCAGGATGCGGAGGTTGGCCAATCTCGTATGCAGATGTTCCGCGTGATTCAACATGAATCACACCACCCAATCCTTCTTCTTCGATATACTTTTTCATCAATCCTTCTGCCATCGGTGAACGACAGATATTCCCCAAGCAAACAAATAACACATTAATCATGGCTTCACCTCATGATTATTGTATCACAAATTGGTGAATCGTGTGAAATTAGCACTTATTTGTTGACAGTGCTAATGTGATGTTTTATAATAGGATTGGCAATCATGAATAAAGACTGCCAAAGGAGGACAATCATGAACTTTACACAAATGGATGATTATTCAAAAGATCCTAAAATCCTCGAGAAGTTTGGACGAAACATCGTTGAAGCTGTTAAACAAGGAAAAATAGATCCCGTGATAGGCCGTGAAGATGAGATTCGTCGGGTGATTAAAATCTTATCGCGTAAGACAAAAAATAACCCCGTTCTTATCGGTGAACCTGGTGTCGGTAAAACAGCGATCGTTGAAGGACTAGCACGTCGTATCGTTGATAAAGACGTTCCTTTAGGACTACAAAACAAAATGATTTATGAACTCGACTTAGCTGCACTGGTTGCAGGTGCTAAATTTCGTGGTGAGTTTGAAGAACG
>CALKAH010000045.1 GCA_937983315.1 uncultured Acholeplasmataceae bacterium
ATTGCATATGAACAACGCCTTCAATCACGTCAAGAAGAACTCGATCAAATCAATACAGGTGACATCTTAAAAGGTGTTGTTGATAAGATTGAACCTCATGCAGCGACCATTCGTTTTAGTCATGTGGTTGGATTACTTCGCATTTCTCAGGTGTCTCATTTTAGAATTGAAAAAATTGAAGATGTTCTCACCGTTGGTCAAGAAGTCGAAGTTAAAGTCATCAAGAAGGAAGGTAATCGTTTAGATCTTTCCATGAAGGCTTTACAAAAGACCCCTTATGAAATTTTCTATGATGAACATAAAGTTGGCGATACCGTGACTGGTCAAGTTTTCCAAAAACTCCCCTTTGGTATTATCGTAGAAGTTGCCAAAGACGTCAGAGGTTTACTCCATAAGAATGAATTCTCATGGAATCCTAATGATAACTTTGAATCCTATGTGAAGATTGGTGATGATGTCACACTTGCCATCATTCAACTCGACTTAAAGAAAGAACGAATCGCATTATCAAAGAAAGCTCTCGAAGATAATCCTTGGAAGAATGTCTCCATTAAACGTGGTGATGTTGTTCAAGCCAAAGTGATCGCGGTTTCCAAAGAAGGCGTGAAAGTTGAAGTTCAAGGTGTTGAAGGCGAAATTGCTGCATCTGAACTCGCCGTTGAAAAAATCAACAAGCCTGAAGATTATTTCTCAGTCGGTGATCAAGTGAATGCACTAGTCATTGAAGTCAGCCGTGAACAATGGGCACTTAAGTTATCGATTCGTCGTATTCAAGAACGTGCTGAACGAGAATCATATGAACAATATCTTGAAGAAGATGAAGAAGGACAAAATCCAAAACTGGGTGATCTCTTCGCTGAAAAATTACAAAAAGGTAAGAAGAAATAATTACCATTAAAAAGTAGGTTTTATTATGCCTTATAAGGTAGCAATTGTTGGCCGTCCCAATGTCGGTAAATCGAGTATCTTTAATCGTTTGGTTGGTTCAAGATTATCCATCACCGATGATCAACCTGGCGTGACGAGAGACAGAATCTATGCCAGAGCCGAATGGCTGACCAAGCATTTCAGACTGATAGACACAGGGGGCATCGATCTTGGCGATGCCCCTTTTTTAAATCAAATCAAAGCACAAGCTCAAATCGCGATGGATGAAGCGGATACCATCATTTTTGTCGTTGATGGATTAACAGGAATGGTCGATGCTGATTATTATATTGCAAAATTGTTGTATAAGACAGAAAAACCTGTTATCTTAGCCGTAAGATCGGAAGAGCGTCGTGTAGGGAAAGAGTGTAGATCTCGGTGGTCG
>CALKAH010000046.1 GCA_937983315.1 uncultured Acholeplasmataceae bacterium
ATCGTATTCGGTGACTGGAGTTCAGACGTGTGCTCTTCCGATCTAAAAGGGTGATAAAATCAATCCCATTTTTACCTGCGACAAGATTGTTAAATGATTGTAATACGGTGTTACCTACAGGTGAGACAAGCCCTAAGCCTGTCACAACAACTCGACGTTTCATAAAGACCCCCTACATCACTAATCCGCCATCTACCTCAAGGGTGTGGCCGGTTATATAACTTGCTTCTTCACTTGCTAAAAAGACAACTGCATGTGCAACATCTTCTGGCTTACCAAAGCGCTTTAATGGGATTTGTTCAGCCCAAGCTTTAACCGCTTCTTCTGGTAATTTTTTGGTCATGTCAGTTTCGATGAAACCTGGTGCAATCGCATTCACAGTTACATTTCTGGATGCAAATTCACGTGCTAAAGCTTTCGTCATGCCAATGATTCCTGCTTTCGCAGATGAATAATTCGACTGCCCAGCATTACCCATCACTCCAGATACCGACGAGATATTGATCAAACGTCCATATCCTGATTTGAGGAGTGGTTTTGCTGCATGTTTGCATACATTCCAGACACCTTTAAGATTGGTTGCAATCACTTTGTCAAATTGATCTTCATTCATGCGAAGAATCAGTGCATCATCAGTAATCCCCGCATTATTGACAACAATATGGAGTTGTCCAAATTGCGCAAGAATTTCTTTGACCAATCGTTCAGCATCCGTATATTTTGAGACATCAGCTTGAATAGCGAGTGCTTTTTCTCCCATCTGATTGATTTCCTCAACCAGAGAATCAGCAGCTTCACGACTCCGATTATAATTGACGATAACTGTCGCATGCTTTTTCGCAAGCTCTAAAGAAATGGTTCGACCAATCCCAGAAGCTCCTCCTGTGACGAGTGCAATTTTATTTGATAAATCCATGTTCCTTTAACCATCCTTTCACAGTCTCGATATCGGTATAGTGATCACAGTTGATCACGTGAAGATCACCATCTATTTTTCTGATCAATCCGCTTAATACAGCACCTGGTCCAACTTCAATAAAATGCGTAAATCCATCTTTTTTCATCTCATTGATCGCTTCAACGAAACGAACGGGAGATGAAATCTGTTTGATCATTTCTTTCTTTATTGATTCTAGATTGGCTTTTCTAGCTGTTGTGTTTAAATAAATCGGTACCATGGGTTGACGAGGTTGAACATCATGGAGTACACCTTCAAAACGTGTTGATGCTTCCATCATCAATGGACTATGAAATGCACCAGAAACCTGCAATTTCATGGCACGTTTTGCACCTCGATGTTTAGCTACCTCGATGGCACGTAAAATGGCTTCTTCTGTTCCACTAATCACAGTTTGTTGTGGTGAATTATAGTTGGCAGCATAAACACCATCTCCGATTTCTTGACAGATGTTATCAACAACATCAGACGATAATCCCAAGATCGCTGCCATCGCACCCGGATGTTTTTTCGTTTCATCATGCATGATCGATGCACGTGATGAGACAAGTTTGATAATTTCATCAAACGAAAAGACTTTCGATGCATAGAGTGCTGCATATTCACCTAAACTAAATCCACAGACTCCATCAGGATAGATGCCTAATGATTGTAATGTTTCATAAGCATAGATGGTTGAAAGTAATACCAAAGGCTGTGTGTACTGTGTTTCGTGGATCGATCCGTCATCTGATGCAATGCGTTCACGTGTATTATAACCTAAAATGGTATTTGCTTGTCGTTCAAATTGGAAAAGTTTTTCCTGATGATCAAGAAAATCAAGTCCCATATTGACGTATTGACTACCTTGTCCAGCAAAAACAAACGCTAATTTTCCCATGGATTCACCTACAACTGGAGGATGGCACTACCCCATGTGAATCCACCACCAAAACCAACCAATAGGATTTTTTGACCTTTGACTTCGTTTTGGTCAAAATAATCAGAGATTGTCATGGGGATTGATGCAGCTGAAGTATTACCATATTCACTTAAGTTCATCATGAATTTTTCAAGCGGAATGTCCATCGATTTTGCAACCGATTGAATGATGCGTTCATTGGCTTGATGAGGAATAATCTTATCAATATCACGAATATCAAGGTTTGCATCGTTTAAGACTTTATGGATCGCTTGTTCCATAGCATCGACTGCAAATTGATATACTTTTTTACCATCCATTTTGATTTTATTCACAACAGTCAGTGTGTTATTGGTATCACCACGTGCTGCATTGAAAAAATACGCATTGTGATGATCGGTGTATGCAGGTTCAATAATCATGGCTCCAGCACCATCACCGAATAATACACACGTGTTTCGATCCGTATAGTCAACGATGCGTGTTAACGTTTCACCACCGATGACGAGCGCTGCACGAAATCTTCCGGTTTGTAATAACGCTGCTGCAACTTCAAGTCCATAGACAAATCCTGTACATGCAGCATTGATATCAAAACTCATGACTTCATGGTGAAGACCTAATTGTGCTTGAATGAAATTTGCGGTTGATGGTGTTGATTGATCACCTGTGATGGTTGCCATAATGATTAAATCGATTTTATTCACATCATAGTTCACACGATCAATTGCATATTTTGCAGCTTTAACTGCCATTTCTGATGTCAATTCATCGACTGCACGATGACGTGTCTTGATGCCTGTACGCGTTGTAATCCATTCATCGGATGTTTCGACAAGCTTTTCTAAATCTTCATTGGTAATGAGGGTTGGTGGAACATATTTTCCACTTGAAATCACTTTTATTTTAGATGGTTTATTCATCATGTTCTCCTTGTTCAAGATAGACGCCCATGCGTCTAAACTTTTCATAGCGCGCTTGAAGAAGTGCACTTGATGAGCGCTTTATTAAGCGCTTTGTTTGTTCAATGACCGCGTTTTTGAGTTGTTCAATACCAAAATCAGGGTCAAGATGTAGTCCTTCATGTTCAGGAATAATTTGATCAATCACACCAAATGAGAGAAGGTCTTCAGCCGTCAATTTCATTAAGCTTGCTGCAAGATCTGCCTTTTGGCTATCCTTATAAATGATCGAAGCATACCCTTCAGGTGATAAAATGGCATAGATGCTGTTTTCAAACATCATGATGTAATCACCAACACCAATGGCGAGTGCACCACCTGAACCACCTTCTGATAAAACAACAACGATGATCGGTGTTTTTAAACCCATCATTTCTTTTAAATTAGTTGCAATCGCTGATGCTTGTCCTCTTTCTTCTGCACCAATACCTGGATATGCACCTGGTGTATCGATGATGCATAAGATTGGACGATTAAATTTTTCAGCTTGCTTCATTAAACGTAGTGCTTTACGGTAACCTTCTGGATGAGGCATCCCGAAGTTATGCTTGATTTTTTCATCCGTTGAACCGCCTTTTTCTTCAGCGATCACAGTCATCACAACTCCACCTAAAGTTCCAATTCCACCTGTAATAGATTGGTCATCTGAATAAAGACGATCACCATGAAGTTCAAGAAAATCAGGAAATAAAGACTTGATGATCTGATGAGCTGTAGGGCGTTTGGGGTGGCGTGCAAGTTTGACTTTTTCCCATGCGGTGTTGATGGTATCCGACATTAGTGCGCACCCCCTTGATGAAGTTGAAGTAATTTAAATAAGGTTTTACGCATGTCTTTACGGTGAACAACCATATCGACCATGCCATGTTGGAGTTGAAATTGATCGGTTTGAAATCCTTCTGGTAATTCTTGTCTAATCGTTTGTTTAATCACGCGAGCACCAGCAAATCCGATCAGTGATGAGTGTTCAGCGATGTTGATGTCTCCAAGTGATGCAAAGCTTGCTGCGACTCCTCCTGTGGTGGGATTAGTCATTACACTGATGTATAAGAGTTTTTTCTGATCAAAACGATGAAGTGCAGCAGAGGTCTTTGCCATTTGCATCAAACTCAAAATGCCTTCTTGCATGCGCGCCCCACCTGATGCAGAAAAAATGATGAGTGGAAGTTTGTGTTCAGTGGCATATTCAATCAAGCGTGTCACTTTTTCACCGACAACACTTCCCATACTACCCATCATAAAATTGCTATCCAGTATACCAATCGCAACCGGTATTTTGACAATCTTAGCTGTTCCACTTAAGAACGCCTCTTCCATATTCGTCAGTTTTTTACCGATGGCTAGTTTGTCCTCATATTCAGGCATACTTAAAGGATTGACGGACGATAAATGTTGATTGAGTTCAACAAAACTGCCTTCATCAATGGTTAATGCAAGTCTTTTACTGGCACCCATACGAAAATGAAAATCACAATATGGGCATATTTGATGGTTCGTTTCTAGTGTTTTTTCAAAGATTGCTGCGCCACATTGATCACATTTGATGAACACACCATCTGGAATATCAACGGGTTGATAATTGGTTGACTTCTTTCGCACATTTTTTTTGAAGTCTTCAAGTTTGGCCTTACGTTCATTAATAAAATCATTCACGATTTTCCGCCTCCACGAGGGCATTGAAACGCGCAATAAAGCCCGTATCATACTGTCCTTTGATAAAGTCAGGATTGTGCATGATTAAGTATTGATATTCAATGTTGGTATGAATACCATCGACCACAAATTGTTCAAGGGCAACGCGCATCTTCTTGATCGCTTCAAGTCTGGTTGGCGCATGAACAATGAGTTTTGCAATCATAGAATCATAAAATGGTGGAATTTCATAACCTGGATAGATGTGCGTATCAAGGCGTACACCAATACCACCAGGAAATAAGATATTTGTGATCTTACCTGGAGTGGGAATAAATCCTTTCATGGCATGCTCTGCATTAATACGACATTCAATCGCATGTCCATTGATTTTTAAGTTGTGCTGTTTAAACGATAGTTCTTTACCATATCCAACTTTGATTTGTTCTTTCACAAGGTCTACACCCGTAATCATTTCAGTGATTGGATGCTCAACTTGAATACGCGTATTCATTTCGATGAAGTAGAAATTGCCTTTGGGATCGACAAGAAATTCCATCGTCCCTGCATTGACATAATTGATCGCTTTTGCAAGCTTAACTGCAGCAGCACCAATTTTACGTCTAAGAAGTTCGTTTAAAATCGGTGAAGGTGTTTCTTCAATCATTTTTTGATTGCGTCGTTGCATCGAGCAATCACGTTCAAAAAGATGAACGACATTTCCCTTATGATCAGCCATGATTTGAATCTCGATATGACGTGGAGATTCAATGAATTTTTCAATGTAGAGTGACTTATCACCAAAACTGGTTTCAGCTTCAAGCGATGTGCGTTCAAATGCATTTAAAAATTCTTCATCTGAACGGACGATACTGATCCCACGTCCTCCACCACCTGAAGATGCTTTCATCATGACAGGATAGCCTATTTTTTTAGCGATTTTTAATCCTTCTTGTGCATTTTCAACGATCCCATCACTACCTTCAACGATGGGAACTCCATTCGCTTTTGCAATGGCACGTGCCGATGCTTTATCACCGATGGCAGCGATGGTTTTTGATGATGGTCCAATAAACGTGATGTTGCAACGTTCAACCATCTCAACAAATTGCGCATTTTCTGATAAAAACCCATAACCAGGATGAATGGCATTACATCCTGTCGATATTGCAGCAGATAAAACGCTATTCATATTCAAATAGCTTTCTTTGCTTCTCGCTCCACCAATACAAATGGCTTCATCAGCAAGCTTGACATGAAGAGATGTCTCATCAGCTTCTGAATAGACGGCCACCGTCTCAATACCGAGTTCTTTGCAGGCACGAATAACACGTACCGCAATTTCTCCTCGGTTGGCGATTAAGATTTTATTTTTCATTGGCATCACCAACGCGCATCAAGGCTTGATTAAATCCAATGACATCACCATTTTTCACCATGACTTCTTTGATGATACCATCATAGGGTGAAGTGATTTCATTCATGATTTTCATCGCTTCAATGATACACACGACTTGTCCTTTTTTCACTGTCTGTCCCACTTCAACGAAAGGTTTTCCTGTGGGTGTTGAAGCAGCATAAAAAGTACCAACAAGTGGTGATTTAATCAGATTTTGTGGATTGAGTTGAACCGGTTTATGGGTGGTTTGTAGTTTATTATCTTGGGGTGTTTCTACGACTTTTTCAGGAGTCACGACTTCATTTGTCTTGTTTTTTGAAAGCTTGAGCTTAAAGCCTTCCATCTCAAGCTCCAATGTCATCAAAGGAGAACTTTCAAAGTCCTTGATGATGGATTGTATTTCTTTAATTGTCATATATAAGTTTCCATTTCATTAATCAAGATTTTCTTTATACAATACTTCAGCATCGAAAGTTGATGGTTTCATGACGAATACAGGTGATTAACGTCTCATCATCCTTAAGATGTTCAAAACTCAAATGATCATTGTTGGTTTAAATGTTTCTTCAATTATTTCTGATATTTCTTAGTTTAAACCGCAAACAACCATTCCATGGTTTGGAGCATCACTCCTTTGTTGGCACTTGAAATGTTTTGAATTTCAAATTATATGCCTGTGTTCATTCTATCACAAATCCACTTGATGTCAAGAGATATCTTGATGTAAGCGGCTACAAAGAAAAAAACCTATGATTTATCATAGGCTTTATTCAATCAAATTAGGAATGACATGGTTTCTTAAAACAAGATCGAGTGTTTCAATCACTTTCATCAGCAAACGATCATGAAGATAAGGTGAAGATGATGCTTGATGAGGTGTGATCAAAAGATGAGGTGCCTTCCATAAAGGATCATCTGCAGGCAGTGGTTCTTTGGATGTTACATCGAGTGCAGCACCACGAATCACACCTTCT
>CALKAH010000047.1 GCA_937983315.1 uncultured Acholeplasmataceae bacterium
TGAACGCTGGAACACTCTTTCTTTATTTCTTGTTTGCAACTATTTCACTGATTCCAGTCATTAAATTAGATGAAGTGAGAACCAATCATAAATATCGTGTTTTATGGATTCTATCAATCCTTGTTTTCGTATGGTCTATTTTAATGGGTTTTAGTTTGTTTGCTCCAGAAGCGTTTTTCATGTATTATAGCCGTTTACTCACTTACCCAGTTGTATTTGGAGTATCCTATACCATTTTTTTAACTTTTCAAATCTATACCAATCATCGAACATCAAAGTTTTTTCATTATGCTGCGATGTTCTTCCTCATCCTTGATGTTATCGTCGTTGTTTCAAACTCTGCAACTGAATGGATGATTCAGATGCCCTATTCAGTGACACTTACACGCGAAATCTATCAAGATGCACCACGAGGTTGGTTTTTCTGGATTCATACAGGAATGTGTTATATTCTTTTATTCTTTGGTTTTCTTCGCATGCTTGTCTACCTTAAGAAAAGAGATCGTTACATCGGTGATATTTTCCCATTTCCAATGATTTTAATCAGTTTAATATTAGGTATTGCACTCAATATTATTCATCTCTTTTTCTATCATTTTACCATCGATCCGACCTATCTCTTTGTCGTCATGGTGACGTTTATCTTATATATGATCATTTACAAACGTGATTTCAATGTTAATTTGATATTATCTTCTCGCAATGTTTTATTTAAAAAAATGCGTGAAATGTATATCATTGCAGACCAAAATCATCAGGTGATCGAATATTCGAATAACTTGATTGAACGTTTTGCAGATCTTGGTTTTCGTGAAGGCGATTCGGTTAAAGAATTTTATCGTAAACTAAAAAATCGTGCCATCTACTATCATGACATGAATGAAATCAAAGAGATACCATTCGACGAAAAGAAAGTTTATCTTCATATCGATGATCAGGAGTATCGTATTGACCGTTTTAGATCTCATGGTGAATTGATATTACTTTATGATGAAACGCTTTCGATAAAAATGATGCATGAAATTGATGTTATTCGAAGCCATGACTACATGTCAAATGTGTATAACCGTAATTATTATGAGATGCAACGAAAACAACTTGAACTCAACTATCCTGATCTAGGTTTGATTATGTTTGATGTTGATGGTCTCAAAATGTTTAACGACTATTTAGGTCATCGCTCAGGGGATAGACTCATCGTCAGATTTGCGAATATTCTCCTGAAGTTGAATAAAATATATGATGATTTAATCCCCATACGATTTGGCGGTGATGAGTTCGTCTTGATTGCTAAAAAAGCAGATCATCAAAAACTCGATGATTTAATTAAGCGTATAGTAGATATGACAACGAATCCCGATCCATTACTTAACATCAGTTTTTCATATGGATTAACGGTTCGCAGACGAGGAGAGTTGCTGCATACGATGCTTAAACGCGCGGATGAACGATTATATGAACTCAAATCCAAACGCTTAGATTATAAAGTAGAATTACTTCAAGCATTAAAAAAGGCCCAAAAAGAGGGCCATGTCGATCAAGAATAGGACCTCCTAGAGGTCTTTTTTTTCTGACGTTTGGTGTAATTAGTTGATAATTTCATTTTCCACTGATT
>CALKAH010000048.1 GCA_937983315.1 uncultured Acholeplasmataceae bacterium
TGAAGATCAGCTAGACGCTTATAAGCTTGACCTTGTGTTGCAACAAATGCATCCTTGATATCAAGCAAAGCATTGTAATGAGTCCATAATGCGATACCATCTTCGACAGTCAAGCGAATGTTTAATTCCTTAAAAGTTATACGTTCTTCTTGCACCAACTCGCGAATATTTTTTAAAGTTTGGTGTTTTGCAACAAGTTCTTGATGCTTAGCAACTAACTGACCATGTAATTCGAGAAATAACGCGAGATCTTCGCTACCCTCAAATGTTTCTTCCAGTTCTTGAACTTCATAATTTAGAAGATCAACTTGAGTTGAATCTTGAAGATCGAATGTATCAACATCATTTTTTAACTGTATAAAACGTCCCATAACAAACCCTAAAACCACTAAACCCATCAATCCGATAACAATCATCGTTTTTTTCATTGTATCACTTCTCCTTTTCTTTTGTCACCTTCATCTTAACAATTGAAGACAAGAAGACAAAGAGAATCTTCGTAAGTTACGATTTGAACGACGTAAGATGTATAATAAGTGTAATCATGACTTGAGACAATTGACATCTGATATCAATGATAACGCATCCAATCAAGATGTTCTTGAAACAATGATATGTTTGTGCTATGATGGGTATGTCGCATAAACGAAATAGACAAAGAAAGAATGATTATATGTTTGTTCTCGCTGCAGAAGCCGGTTCTACCGGTCTTTATCAAATGATTTTTTTACTGAGTATTACCATGATCCTTGGACTATTTGCGGGTCGTTTTTTTGAAAGACTTCGCGTTCCTAATTTAACAGCTTATATCATCATTGGACTATTTTTTGGTGGTGTATTATTTTTTGCTGGTCAAGGAGATCTAGTTTCTGCTTTTGATATTATCATTAACGTTGGTATTGGATTTATCTCATTTAGCATTGGTCTTGAACTCAACTTTAAGAAAATTAAAAAACGGACCAAAGAAGTGATTATCATTACTGTATTCCAAGCAGTATTTGCATTTCTACTTGTCTTCATCGCTCTTTATATCTTTGTTCTTCCACTTCATATCGCACTCGTTATTGGATCGCTTGCGATTGCAACTGAACCCGGTCCTATCTTATTGATTACCAAGAAGATGCAGTCTTCTGGACCACTAACAGATACACTTGTTCCACTCCACGGTGTTGAAGACTCGATTACCATCATGATTTTCGGCGTTGCATTATCCTATGCATCATCGATTGAAAGTGGAACAGCCTTTGGTTTCATTGAAATTTTAACGGGTCCTATCTTAGAAATTGTTGCTTCGTTATTGATTGGTCTTGTTGTGGGTTATATCTTAACCAGAATTATTCGCTATCTCAAGTATGAAGATGTTGAAAAAGATATTGTCATTTTGATTTCAACGGTTGTTGCAATTCTTGTATCCATTGCCATTGCACATCTTGGATTTGATTTCTTCGGTATTCATGTTCATTTATCACCCATTCTACTCCCTATGGCAACCGGTATTTTCTTCTCCAACATGTCATCTAATCTTGCAAAACATGAAACCGAACGCATCATGGACTTATTCTCAGCTCCTATTTTGATCATTTTCTTCACTGCTCTTGGTGCTGAAATTGTCTTACTTCTAGCTGAATCATTTGATACAATTAATCTATGGCTCATTCTTGGTGTATCTGCAATCTATGTTATCATGCGTTTCTTTGGAAAAATCAGTGGATCTTGGCTTGGTGGAAAATTAGGAAAATCGAACCCAACTGTTCAACGCTATTTAGGATTTTGCTTGCTACCACAAGCTCAAGCAGCCATCGGGTTAGCGTTCTTTGCACGATCAAGTCTAGGTGCAACCCCTTATGGAAC
>CALKAH010000049.1 GCA_937983315.1 uncultured Acholeplasmataceae bacterium
TGAAGTGACACCACCACAAGGTAAAGTCTTCTCAGGATGGGATCTCACGTATACGGTCATGCCCTTTGAACATCTGGTTGTAAATGGGACTTTGACTGATCCTCAAGCTTCCTAACACTCAATATATACAATACTCATCGAAGGATGTTCATTCACGGTGTGTGTGAACATCCTTTTTTGTCTGATTTTATAAGAAACATATTAAAAATTCCTTACAATAAAATGTGTTGAAATCAAATTGGCTTATTATCATGTATAATAAGATTACAAAAGGGAGGTCAAACAATGAAGGTGTTAAAACCCTATATGATGTTAATCTTTGTCATCATCATCTTTTTTACTTTTTTCTTCGTGCGAAGATTCGAACATCTCTTTGTTATTGATCATCCCTATAGTATGAATGAAGGATGGATCTATGATGGTGAAGATTTAGAACTTCCTATCGATTTGAATATCACAAAAAATACATCCTATACAATTGAATCAATTTTAAATGAGGATTTTCATGAACCCAAGTATATCATGATACGCACATCACTTCAAGATATCACAGTTAAGCTCGATAATGTTGTCATTTACCAAAAAGAGTATGGGACATCATTACTTGAACCGTATGCATCGATGTGGCATTTTGTGCTGATGCCTAGACATGTGGATGGACAGACACTTTCCATCACTTTTTCTTCACCATATACTTTGATGTCCAGTCAAATTAATGAGATCTTCTATGGCAGTGAAGTGATGCATTATAATTATCTTATTCGATCATATGGGACTAGACTCATCATTTCGCTGTTGGTCTTTGTCATAGGGTTAGTGGTTATGATATCAGATGGAATATTTGCGAAGAATCAAGATCGTGGTTTTGCCTATGCAGGATTATTTGCTGTCCTATTATCTTTATGGATGTTTGCTGAATCAAGAATGATGCAGTTTTTCACGGGAAGTGAACTCTTGATTGGATCACTCGCATATTTAGCTCTTCCACTCTTTCCTATTCCCTTACTCAGCTATTTGAGCAAATACGTCTTAAAGCATTATCAAAAGGCTTTAAACGTGATGAAATATATCTTTATCGTGCATTTCTTTTTGGTATGTTTTGTTTATCTCATGGATTGGATGGATTTCTTTCAAACCGTTTTCTTTTCACAATTTTGGTTAGTGACAGCGATTATACTCGCAATCATCTTATTGATCAGAGATGCTGTCACCCATCACAATCAAGATGCAATCAAGTTTATTAAAGCATTTCTTGTTCTTGCAATATTTGCTGCATTTGAACTTGTCGGATTCGCTTTAGGTGATTTCCAGAACACATCGATTTTCTTATCGATAGGTGTTGCGATATTGATGATCTTTTTACTCATCAATTATCTTCGTTATGTGCTTGATCGGATGAAACTTTCACATGAAAAAGAATTCTATGAAAAATTAGCCTATATGGACTACGTCACACAGGGACGAAATCGTCTGGCTTTCGAACGTGACTTAGATGAAATCTTCAAGGATGATACGAAACGTGAACAACTCAGACTGATTGTCTTCGATTTAGATGGTTTAAAAAGCATCAACGATGCCTATGGCCATGTTGAGGGTGATAAAGCGATTAAAAAGGCGTTTGATATTATCACCGAGACCTTTAAGGATAACGGGATGTGCTATCGTATCGGTGGAGATGAATTTGCCTGTCTGTATCAGTCAAATGATGAATCTGTCTACCAAGAAAAGAAGATATTGATTGATGAAAAGACACAAATCTTTGAAGATGCTACACCTTATCACTTTGGATTATCCTATGGATCTGCATTAGTGAAACAACTTGATATGAGCAGTAAAGATTTGATGCATCTCGCGGATTTAGATATGTATCAAAACAAGAAAAATCGTAAATCCTCAAACGTTTGAGGATTTATTCTTTTAGGGGGTTCTCATGAAAACAAAAGATGTGATCGTATTACCCTATAGATCGGAAGAGCGTCGTGTAGGGAAAGAGTGTAGATCTCGGTGGT
>CALKAH010000050.1 GCA_937983315.1 uncultured Acholeplasmataceae bacterium
AGATCGTATTCGGTGACTGGAGTTCAGACGTGTGCTCTTCCGATCTGGCATCATGTCGATTTTGATCTTCAAGTTTCTTGTTAAGTTTGACTAAATCTGTGATATCATTACCAATCGAAATGATGTATTCGATATGACCATCACGATCGATCATACAGTCGTTTTTCCATGTGATAAAACGTTCTTCTCCACGGCTCATCATGTGACTTTGATGTGAGGATTCCTTCTTCGTTAATACATCATCAAACCATGTATGATCGGTATTTCCCATCATCTCGTTAAGCTCAAAAATACTTCTTCCTTCAAGAGGATCAAGTTTATTATCATAATAATCACGATACGATGTACTCATGAACACGATCGTTCCATCAGGTTTACACTTGGTGATCAATGAACCTGAATAGGCGATAATTTTTGAATTTTCTTGAGCGAGAACTTCGACATCTTCTTTTGCTTTTTTGAGTGTGTTTTCCATGACATCGCGTTCACTAATATCCGTCGCTAATGCAACAAAGCGATGTTCTGAAGTATGAATGCCTTTGATTTCTACGTGAGCATAACGATTCATCGTTTCAAATTTCACATGAACTCTTGATTCAACAGGTATACGATGGTCAACATGATCTTTGATTTGACGTAGGACTACATAATCTTCAGGATTCACATAACCTGTTAACTTTGCTAGTGGCATATTCATCTCACGTGATTCAATGTTGTACGTTTGCATAAATTTTATCGAAAACTCAATATGGACCATATTGGTTCGCTTATTGTATTCAATGAGAACTGCATCTTGTTTTTCATACGAGGTGTTACTAATATGAATATCCCTTTGATGCGTGATCACCATTTGTCTAATCCCAACACCATAAATCGCAAGAATGATTCCAAAAACAAGGTGATAAGTCACATGGAGAAGTTCACGAGATTGTCCTAGTTGATCATCCCACCCATAAAAGATGGATAACACATCAAAAGTCGTCAGCATCATAAGGAGTATACATGAGATGATCAGAGCACGATTTTTGAATTCAATAGCATAGATTAAGCTCAGCATTAAAACCGTTAAAAGAGCACCATCCATCACCATTTGATGATTGATTCTAGGGAATATATCGAGAAGAGGTGCAACAAAAAAGAGGATGTATAACATCCAGATCAGACCATATATCGCAATGAGCCATGCTTTCATACGTCCTTTATTCTTCATCAATATCCCTCGTTTACTCTACCATTATAACAAAGCGTGTGAAAGATATTTGAAGCGGTTGTATGATTTAAGATAAACTTAAGAAGTATGTTATGACTAAAAAATAAAAGGAGATTGTGATCTCCTCAAGTACATCTTGATAAGGGTAAAACCAGGGAACGACGATGTATCCATAATCTTCGATGATCTCATCCTCTTCCATAACGACTACATGATAAACCTGATAAAAGAGACCGATATACCTCACTCCATCTCCTTCTTCCATCTCTACTTCAAGACAAAAGAATGGCTGATGATTCTTCTTAGCAAGATAGAGATCAGTGGATAGAAAAACGAGCCATACCAGTAGGATGATTGAGATGATGATCATTGTCTTTTTCATGATACACCTTCCATCGATGGGTGAAATCATTTTACATCAAGTTCATGAAAAAGAGTGTCAAAATCGTCATCAGATGCATAAAAAAAGCGATAAACGCTCGGTTTATCGCTAGGATTGAATCTTTTTAATCGTTTGAAGTGCTCGCTCAAAGACTTCATCTTCGGTGATGCCATTGGTATTAATGATGACATAAGGGATGTCATACACCGCACATTGTGCGACAATCTTTGTCGTATAATCACTCATCAATTCTTTGAAATACGGTTTATTCTTATCAAAGTTTTCGATTTCCTGTTCGCGTCCACGATCCATGATACGTTGCTCGAAATTTCTCCAATCCACATCCAGGATGATATATAAGTCTGGCTTTTTGATTTGATTCATATAAGCATGAAACACACCGTTATACATATTCATGATGGTAGGCATACGTTTTAAATTGTGTTGTGCAAAAAGCCAGTGTTCCACTAAATCACGATCAACAATAAATGAACCTTCGTATTTGACTTGATTCAACCAATGATTATGGATGAAATAAATTTGAAGAAGCATTTCAACGTTTTCTTTTTGTTCATAAAGCCAACGTAAAAGCGTGTTGAACACCTCATCGTCTCGTTCAAACTCTTCCATGACAGGTAAGTTTAATGCTTTTCCTAAACGACTAACAAGTGTTGATTTTCCTGAGGCAATCATGCCACCTACAGCTATTTTCATCATGTCCTCCTATTGATCGGTTGTGAGGTAATCTATCCCCATTTTTGACAATCTCATGGCGTCTTTGGATTCATTGACGGTATATACAGCAATGCGGAATCCTTCTTTTTTAAGCTTTTTAACTAATTCTGGTGTGATCATTTCATACCAAAGCGATAAATCAATTTTATTCACACGTGCATCATAGATGATTTCGTCATTCAGTTCACCACGAAGAAGTTGTAACTCGATGGTTGATGATAATGCACGAATGTACTTCAGGTAATTCATGTTAAATGAAATCACCATCGCTTTGAGTCCTGGATGATTTTCAATCATATTGACAACATCCGTCAACGATGAAATATCAGATACACCTTTGATTTCGATCACAGCGACTTTATCATAATAGACACACATTTCAAGATACTCTTCAAATGTTGGAATGAGAAGATTCGGATACTGTTTAATATTATTGCCTGACTTAATGGTATGACTTCTAATTTCAGATAGGGTCAAATCTTGAACTTTCTTTTCGACTTTTGCCATACGATTTAAATCGTCATCGTGGATGACGACAAAATGATGATCTTTGGTTTCATGGATATCACATTCAATGCCGAAAAAACGTTGTTCTTTCCCTGCTAATTCGAATGCTTTTAATGTGTTTTCTGGTGCATGAGAGGAAAGACCTCGGTGTGCAATGATTTTCATAAGAACCTCATGGTGACAAAACTTTAACTATAGTCTTATTTTAACATGATTTCACCTTTTTTTCAGCCAGAAAAAGTGAAGAATCATCGGTGATGATGTATATAGAAATGTTCTATTTTGAAGTCTAAGTGAACGCTCATTTTTGATGAAGTGAGTTGAAACCAATAAAAAAGTAGGCACACGTTCGTGTCTACTTCTTATCTTATTAACTGATCTTATTACTTATCTTGTTTAACAATGGGAATCCAAACTTCACATCGATAGTCCTTTCGATCTGATCCACTTTCTGGGTAGGACTCAAAATCAGGCGTTCCTGCATGGCGATATCCTGATGATGGGAAGAAATCTTCATAAACCTGACGCCATACACGTTGAATCGCATCAGGCATCGGTCCAATCGATTCAAAGACTGCCCATGTTGACTTTGGAATCTCGAGTTTTTCGAGGGTTTGATCGTTCTTTGTTGTTTCAACACCAATCATATAGCGAAAACTACCATCTTTTTCCATGCCATAACATACGCCAAGAAATGGTTTATCGGGTCCTAAATGACATAATGTTTCATCGAGACCTTGTTTTGGAGCATCTTGCCAAAATTTTGTGATGGTATGATGCTTCATATTGTCCTCAGATGACGTCTTGATCGAACGTCCTACGACCGTAAATGCTTCTTTTTGAATCAATTGATACTTCATGGTTTGTACCCCTTTCATGGTCATTGAAAAGGTGATTCTAGGAACGTGGACGAGTTGAAATTGTCTTTTTAATACATCACGAGGAGTCACATGATGCATGTTTTTAAATGCTTGAGAGAATGCATCAGGTGATTCATAACCATATTGAAGTGCAACATCAATCACACGACGACCTTCTATTAAGTCTTTGGCTGCACACGATAATTTTCGTTTGCGGATGTATTCACTGATGGGTATCCCCGCTAAAACAGAAAACATGCGTGCAAACAAACCTGAAGGACAACACGTGATTTGATCGATGATGTCAAAATCAACCTTATCCTTAAGATGTTCTTCAATATAATCGATCGCTAAATTGAATCGTCCAATACTGTCCATATTTCACCTTCCATGATCAGTTTATCACATGGATATTCATCCTACCCGTGATAGGATGATCAAGATTTCAAGGATTAATGTCTCAAGGGTCTTAGATTACGCTGGTAGAGTTCAGGAATGAGTTGTTCAACATAAAGTTGGTAGACTTGAAGAGGTTCCAAGGAGTCTATTAAATGACCTTTTTTGTTGCGTTGTTTCCAATTCGAGATAAATGATTGCATCATCTTGGGGTAATTACGCTTCACATCATTGACTAAATGAACGTATTCTTCACCTTTACAGTCTTTGTTTTGTAATCGGATGATTGAGATAAACATGTCAAGCATATCGATCGATAGACTGATTTCCTTTTTATAAAGGGTTGTATTATTGTCTCTTGGTGTACCATAACGGAGGCGATGTCTCCACAATTCCATTTGATGTTTAATAAACCAGTAAAAATCATTTTTCCCATAAGGATGATCTTTAAAGGTTTCTTTCATCTCTTTAGATATGTTGTTGATGTTGATCGATTTTGCTTTCCAAAGTAATTGCATGATTCTTGTGCCATTAGACATATAATGATCTTCAAGATCAACATAACGTCCCATGTCTAAAAGAAATTGGCCGTAGATACTTAAATCTTTATTGTTAAATACAAATCGGTCGATATAATGACGAATCAAGTTGGGATTCGATGAACGTCCCCGCCATGATTCTAATCCACCATACACAATCGCAGGTAAGCTGATCACATTGGTCTGTAGATGTCCAAAATCACCCCAGTCGGTGAGTAACATACCCAATCCATGATTGCGTTTCGTGTGTTCACATGCTTGTCTGATATTATCGATCATGGTTGATGTACGTCCTGTGATACTGTTCCATGCTGATGTTCCAGGTGCAGCCATAAAATGAACACCAAGATCGCTTAATCGTTTCAGGGTCTTTTCAAACGGATAATCTTTATCATAACCCCAATCAACGAAGATAATGTCTTTAGGAAGCTTTTCAAGTGTTTCAGGGTAATGATTAAGGACATCCCCCCAAATGAGCGGTATACGCTTGTTTTTCTTCATAAAATCAGCCAATTGGAGGACATAATCTAAATACATCTGGCCAACACCAATCGTTTTTCCTGCTTCTTCTGTTTTTCCGTGTCCAAGTTCATAAGGTTCATCCAAATTCATGTGGAAATAGGCTGATTTCGATGACTTTAAGGCATCCTTATAAAATGTTTGAACGAGTTCTAAACTTTTCGGATCAAGTGGATTGATCGTTGATGCAGGGCGATGTGCACCCCACATAAACATCCCATCAGGCATAATGGCTAATTCAGGATAATGCGTTAACCATTCTGTCATATGACCTAGACCGTTATGACAAGGAACAAGATCAATCATCCGTTCCCGTGCATATGCTTCAAGTTTTTTAAACTCAGCAGGTTTTAAAGGTGTCATATCACTTTGATAAACATCTTTAAATGAAGGATAATAGAAAGCAAGTCCTTCTACATAAAGTTCAAAGTGATTGTACTTAAGTTCAGCTAACACATCGACGATTTCCATCAATGTTGTAAGTTTTGGAACCTTGTTTCGTGCAATATCAAGCATATAACCTCGAACCTTGAGTTCGGGTTCATCTTGGATATATAAACACGGGATGGGTTGTAACTGATACTGAAGTGCGATTTGAAAGAGGGTGATAAGTGCATAAAATGCACCTTTGATGGTGCTATGTTTGATCGTTATACCATCTTCAGTGACCTCAATCGTATACGCTTCTTCTCCGAGTGTTTTATCGATAGCCATCTCGACATCATGTTCATCATACTCATCGACATACGTAAAGAAACCTCGTCCATCATAGGTGATCGGTGATGCTGTTTTTGTTTTGACAATACGGATCGGTAAACTGTAACGATTGAAAAAACCCTCACGTTTTTCTAAATGTTTTACTTCTGGATATAACTGCATGTCTTCTCTCCTTGTCTATAACTTATACTTTAAAATTTCTTCTCCATCATCAAAAAGATGTGTGTCAACAAAACCATATTGGGTATAAAACTGATAAGGCATGTCACCTTCGATATGGCATGACGTGTAAAGGTACTTTTGACCCTCACGTCTTGATTTTTCGATCAGTATATCGAGTACTTTCTTTCCGTAACCTTTCGATTGTTCATCTTTTTTGATCATGAAGCGCCATAAAAAATAAGATGGTTGATCTTCTTCGGGGATATCACTATCATGAAGAGCAAGCATCACAAATCCCACCAGACGGTCATCATCATAAATCGCATTCGGCCATGCTTGTGGATTCACATACGCTTGTGCGATTGAAATGACATTGGGGGCGACACATTTTTTTTGTTCATCAGAAAGTGTATCTGATAAATCGATCACGTGAAAGAGATTTTCGCGATCAAGTGGTTTCAATTGTATCATCGGTATCAACTCCTTTTTTATCATATCATATTTTCAGTAGAATTGTGACACCTCTTATGTTATACTGTTTTATGGACATAAGGAGGAGCACATGAAACGCATTTATCACGAAACATTTGAAAAAAACGGAAAACCCAATCCAGACATTTGGACCTATGAAGTCGGTGAAAAATGGGCAAATAATGAGTCACAATGCTATGTGGATGATCTTGAACATGCCTTTGTAAAAGATGGTATCTTAACGATTAAATCGACCATTCATGATACAGAAAAGTGTAAGTATCGTTCTGCACGTTTAAATACACGCAACAAACTTGAATTTCAGTATGGTAAACTCACCATTCGCGCAAAAATGCCAACTGGTAGAGGTGCATGGCCTGCGTTATGGCTCATGGGAAACACGAATAAAAATCGTGTGCGCTGGCCACTATGTGGTGAAATTGATTTAGTCGAATTTGCAGGCAATCGTCCAGGGAAAATCACCTGTGCGATTCATACAGAAACCTACAATCACACCAAGAAAACCGATAAAGGTAAAAGCATTAAAGTTGAAGACGCATCGACTGCTTTCCATGATTACACACTCGATTGGACCAAAGATTATTTATCTTTCCAAATCGATGGTAAAGAGTTTTTCCGTGTTGACAAAAAACCTGGTGATACGGTTAAAGAATGGCCCTTTGATACACCCTATTACATCATCATGAATGTTGCTGTAGGGGGTTGGTATGCAGGAGCTATCAAGGATGAAGATCTTCCTTGGGAAATGCAAATCCAATCGAT
>CALKAH010000051.1 GCA_937983315.1 uncultured Acholeplasmataceae bacterium
CCACCGAGATCTACACTCTTTCCCTACACGACGCTCTTCCGATCTACTCTTTTTAGTCTATGGTGATCATCTGATTCCTATGGCTCAGAAAAAAGGAGTTATCGTTGAAATCATCACATCAAATCCTGATAAAGAAGGAACACTCTACGATAAAAGTTTGATGGATGAACTCCAGCAAGCTGAAACCTATTTTGATCAGATTGCTGTCTGTAAGAAAGATCAGACCCCTCGTATATCCGATCGCGTACTTATCATGGATGATGTCCAAGATCCAGATAATGTTGGAGCACTCATCCGCTCCGCAGCAGCATTTGGATTCTTACATATCATCTTAAGTCCACATTGCGCAGATCTTTACAATGAAAAAACGATACGTGCATCCAAAGGTTCCATCTTTGATGTCTATGTAGAACGGAAAAACCTCTCTCAAGCACTCACTGATCTTAAACTTCAAGGCTATCAACTGCTTTATGCTGATGCTCATGAATCAGGATCTCATGAACCCAGCCAAAAAACAGCACTCATTGTAGGCAATGAAGGACGTGGCATCTCCGATGAAGTCAAAAAGAGATCCGATGGTGCTATCCATATTGAGACACGCCATGTAGAAAGTTTAAATGTCAGTGTTGCTGGAGCAATCCTGATGTATTTGTGGAGGATCTTATGAAAGCTATACTCACTGCTTATTTGGATCAACATGGACAATCATCATTTGCAGAACAACTCGAAAAAGTGATCAAATTCGAACTTGATCACCTCTGTCTTCGTATATGGAATGGTCAACCCTTGATTGAGCTTTCTGACGGAGAACTCAAAAAAATTCTTTTGGATACTAAGGGATCGAGGATTAAGATTGCCATGATTGATTCAGGTATTCAACCCTATGATCCTTATGATGACAGAAAACATGCAAAAGCACTTGATGAATACAAGTACATGCTTAAACTTGCTGATCGTATTAAAGCAACCTATGTTTTAATGCGTTTACCCATCATCAATAACGTCATTGAAGAATATGATACCTTAGAAAAGCGTATGGGTGACTTTGTCGATGCTGCGATGCGTGCAGGTCAAAAAATGGTGATTATGCCTGAAAAAGGTGTAAAATCAAACACGTATGCTTATCTTTTCAAGAAGATGAAATCAAAACATATGGCGATTGCATTTGATCCGGTCCTTGTCATGATGAATAACGAATCAACAACAACAGCCTATCGCCTACTTCGAAACTATATGACCATCTTTTTTGCTCACGATGCCAACCATCAAGGACAACCTGAATTGATGGGGTATGGGAAAAGTGATACACTCAAAATTCTCAAAAAACTCGATCGTGATCGATTTGATGGTTTCATCGTGATGGATCAACATTTTCATCAAACCGTCTTTAAACAAGAAGAAGAGAAAAAAGGTTTTTTCAAAAAACTATTTTCTAATGATAAAAAGAAAAAAGATGATGAACTACGTTTACTGTCACGCCGTATTTTTCCTGATGAAGAAACAAAAAATGTCACCGAAGATGACATTTTAAGACATCAGATACAATTGGTTAAAACAATCTTTAAGGGGTAACGCGTTCCTCTTCCTCAACCACCCATTCAAATGCAGGTTTTGCCTGAGGTAGACTTGGGAATAATTTCGATGTATACATGATGCCATTGATATGATCAAACTCATGTTGAAACACAATACCCACATAACCGCTTAATTTAAGCTCAATTTGAGTGAGTTGATCCGTTTTATAATCATAACTGAGTGCATCAAAAACCACAGCTGCATAGCGTGGTGTTAATCCTTCTGTTTCACGATCAACGGATAAACAACCTTCTCCACCCGGAACATAAATGAGATCTGTCGATCGAGCTTTTAATACAGGATTCACCAGAGCATAAGAATAAAGCGTTCCATCAA
>CALKAH010000052.1 GCA_937983315.1 uncultured Acholeplasmataceae bacterium
GATATCGTATTCGGTGACTGGAGTTCAGACGTGTGCTCTTCCGATCTCGCACAGCCCTATGCCACACGCATTGAAGACTATGCTAAGCGTAAGGGATTAGCGATGATTGAACGCTACGGCAATCAAGTGTCGTCCGAATGGTTTTTCCCCAAGATTCTTGAAGTTCTTCATGAAGATGAAGAGGTTTTTAATGCAGCACACACATTCATTGAAGCAGGTGATTGGGTGGTTTCATGTCTTGTTGGAGAAGATGTTCGTTCGTCTTGTCAGGCGGGGTATAAAGCGTTTTGGCATAAACAAGAAGGTTATCCGACATCCGACTTTTTTGCTGGAATCGATTCACGTTTAAAAACGTGGGTTGATGAAAAGTTACCGAGAAATATACGATCGGTTGGTATGACAGCTGGATACTTAACAGATGCTTATGCACATCGATTGGGGCTCATGAAAGGAACCCCAGTTGCAGTTCCTTATATCGATGCTCATAGTGCGGTTCCAGGATTAGGAATCACGCAACCTCATCAATTATGTATGATCCTGGGGACTTCTACGTGCCATATGGTGGTATCAAAAGAAGAAATCATGGTTACTGGGATTTCTGGAGTTGTCGAGGATGGTATTTTACCCGGTTATTATGGATATGAAGCTGGCCAACCATGCGTGGGTAATGCTCTAGAATGGTGGATTGATCATTACACACCTAAAGAATATCATGAAGAAGCAATTCAACAGGGATTATCTATCTATCAATTATATGAATTAAAAGCATCTTTATTGCAACCAGGAGAAAATGGCCTTATCGCTCTTGACTGGCTCAATGGAAATCGTTCAGTGCTAAGCAATAGCGATTTGACAAGTCTTTTGATAGGGTTAAATCTATCAACCCGACCTGAAGATATTTACCGAGCGTTGATTGAATCAACCGCATATGGTGCAAAAACCATCATCGATAATTTTAGAAAACAAGGGGTTGCTATCAATCGAATTGTTGCAACCGGTGGGATAACGAAGAAAAATGCTTTATGGATGCAAATCTATGCGGATGTTTTAGGGGAAACCATCTACGTTGGTCGATCTGATCATGCAGTTGCATTAGGATCTGCCATCGCTGCGTCAGTTGCTGCAGGTAAGCCAACGGGCGGTTATGCTACGATTGAAGAAGCATCAATTGCCATGGGAGGTATTGATGAGAAGTGTTATATTCCTAAGGATGAACATGTAGTGATTTACAAAAAAATGTATGATATTTATCAACATCTTCATGATTTTTTTGGAAAACAACATCCAGAAATGATGAAAGACTTGAAGGTGTTGAGTCAAACGAATAGAAAAGGATAGGTGAAATCATGATCAAGATCGGAAGAGCGTCGTGTAGGGAAAGAGTGTAGATCTCGGTGG
>CALKAH010000053.1 GCA_937983315.1 uncultured Acholeplasmataceae bacterium
GAGATCGTATTCGGTGACTGGAGTTCAGACGTGTGCTCTTCCGATCTAGCTTAAACTAGAGTATAAACATCTTCTCGATTTAGATGTTGATTTAATCATTACGGCAGCCTATGGTCAAATGTTACCTCAAGAACTTTTAGAACGTTTTGATGCGATCAACGTGCATGGTTCTCTTCTTCCCTCTTATCGTGGTGGAGCTCCCATTCAATATGCACTCTTTGATGGACTGAAAAAAACAGGTGTAACCATCATGTTTATGGTTTATCAGATGGATGCAGGTGATATCATCAAACAAGAAGAAGTGATGATCGAAGAATCAGATGATTATTTAAGCTTATCAACGAAGATGTCTTATGTCGGGGCAAGACTCCTTGATGAAGTCTTAGATCATTATGAACAAGGTGATTTAACATGTTATCCGCAAGATCCATCACACGTCACATTTGCCTATACATTAAAGCCACATGATGAACGTATTCACTTCCATCAAACAACGAATGCGATCATCAATCGGATTCGTGGATTGTCACCTGAACCTGGAGCAACTGCATCGATTAAAAACACGACCATGAAGTTTTATCGCGCCCAAAAAGGTGATATAATAGAGGAAAATGCAAGACCTGGTACAATCTTAGTTGCGAAAAAGCGTTTGGTCATAAAGACCCTAGATGGATCGGTTGAAATGTTAGACGTTCAAGTGCCAGGAAAACGAATCATGTCAGCGAAAGAATTCCTTAATGGACAAAACTTGATTGATGAAGGTGATTGTTTTGAAGAAGGGAGATAGTCATTGTGGGAGATAAATCTGTGAAGAAAAAACTCGTGTACACACGACAAGAAATGTTTGAATTAAACAAGAAGATTTTAATGAAGCGCGGCGTTTCCATCGAATCGATTGCTGAGATCAGTTATAAACAACAATCACGTTATTCGGATAATGTCAGTCGTGAATTATGCGTCGAGTCGGTTGAAAAGATTCTATCACTTCGTGATGTGTTCCATCACGTTCAACTCGCCTGTGAAATCGATCGTCTCGCTGAAGAAAAGATGTTTCAAGGTCCCATCCAAGATATTATTTATGAAGATCTTGGCTTATTTGGTATTGATGAAACCATGGGTCTTGATGTCTCAGGACTTTATGGAACCATCGGTCAAACCAATTTTGGAGACATCGATGTGAATAAGCATGGTATTGTGAAACGCTTAAATGATGCAGGCAAAGAAGATGGTATTTGTCATACCTTCTTAGATGACATCGTCGGTGCCATTGCAGCAGCAGCATCCACGCGTGTGGCTCAGGTTTTGAATGAAGAAATCGCGCATGAAGATATTGGCATCAAACGTCTTTCTATTTTTGATCTCGAATAAAGGATGATCGTTGTTGAAGAAGAAGTTAAGGGATAAATGGAATGTAAAAACGCTTGGTAAAGGCATTTTTGCGAAATACTTTGGTTTTGAACAAGGCGTCGATATCACCGATGATGTCGCCGTTCTTTTCCGTCGTAACGTCGTTATCAAGAACATTGTCTTCGTTTCAAACTTGATGTATTCCGTGATCTTGTTTCTCTTATCTTTATCAACACGAGACCAAGTCACCGATTGGATCGTCACGTTTATCGCGTTTCCTTTAACCTATGTGATCAATAAGTTTTTGAACAAATTGATCAATATGGATCCTCATGATAAGACCAAACAATCGGTTGCTATGTATGTCTCAGCCTTTTATATCTTCTTTTCATCGATCTTGATTTATGCAAGACTCTATCAGAAGGAATACTTTGAGACCGCTGCATACATCTTGATGTATTATGCGGTTGTGGTGATTTCACTTTATCAGGAACGAAAACTCTTATCTCAATCCTTTCAAGGATTACTTGCATTACTCACCGTCATTCATTTTATATGGACTTATAACATTCAACAACTCGTTGAAGGTGAAACCATCATCCAGTTCTTACCTCGTTTTGTGACCTTACCCGAGTTTGGTGATATCTTACTTCGAACACTGCTCTTCATTCTCTTCTATTTTGTCGTTTATGCGATTGTCTCGATGGGTCAATACATGCAAGAAGAACGTAAAAAAGAACTGATCAAACGTCGTCAAGTTCAAGGTGACTTCTCACATATCGTGGGTGACCTTTTTTCCGTGGTATTTTCGAGCAGTTATTCATTGATGGATAAGCGTCATGCGGCACAGGTGCAGATGATGAGTGAGAAACTCGCTGATGATTATGGGTTAGCTCATGAAAAAATAAAAGTCATGAATCAATATGCGTTGATTCATCTTCAGTATCAGGAAATCAAAAACTTGCTTAACGATATGAACACATTTGGTGAACAATCCTATGATGTCTTAAAAGAGAAGACTGAATTAGGATCTAAGATCGCAAAAAGAATGCAACTTGCTCAAAAATGTGAAGACATTGCACGCGCACACATCGAAGATACAGCCAATGAAAAATTCTTAAAGGAAATGCTTCTCATTCAACCTGAAATCGAATCACAAATCATTTTACTCGCTGATCTCTACATCACCATGCGTGGACCCAAATCGTACAAGAGACCCATGGCGCATTCGATTGTCCTTAAATCCTTTCAAACCGATCTTGGCAATTATTTTGATTATGATTTAAAAGAACGCTTTTTGAAGTTTCATGATGAATTTGCCGAGATGTATAACAATTTCTAAGGAAATTCTTAAACGTTTGAATTGACTTTTTCACGATCTTCATGTATCCTTAATGAGGATTACAATTACATCTGTTTCACTTATTCAGAGCTACCGAGGCTAGTGACCGATGACGTAGCAGCAACCTATTGGATTAGGTGCTCAGTACGAGGGGTTAAGTGACCCATCAATAAGGAAAAATCCCAGTCAATATGGTGTTTCTCCTTCGAGAAGCACTTTTTTTTGGAAAGAGAGGTTTTAACATGATTAAATTATTTAGTAGTGAATCGGTGACTGAAGGCCATCCTGATAAAGTCGCGGATTATATCTCCGATTCGATCTTAGATGCTGCACTTGAACAAGATCCTCACGCACGTGTCGCTTGTGAGACAGCAGTAACTACCGATTATGCGTTATTGTTTGGTGAAATCACAACGACTGCAACCATCGATTTTGACGGTGTCGTCAGAGAAGCCATTCGTCACATTGGTTACAATAAAAAGGAATATGGGTATAATGCAGACGATGTTGTCGTTGATGTTCGCATTAAACCTCAATCACCTGATATCGCGATGGGTGTCGATGAAAAAGAAAACAAAGAACAAGGCGCAGGTGATCAGGGTCTGATGTTTGGATATGCCACTAACGAAACGATGACATTGATGCCACTTCCTATCTATTTAGCGCACCGACTTGCAGAACGATTAAGTGTTGTTCGAAAAGAAAATATTATTCAAGGACTAAGACCTGATGGCAAGACACAAGTCACGGTTGCTTATAATGAAAAAAATCAACCTATTTCCATTCATACCGTTGTTTTATCAACACAACATGATGAGTCATGGGAACAACCTGATTTGAAAAAGGAAGTACTCAAGCACGTCATTGAACCTGTCTTAAGAGGATACGATACATCAGAAACCATCTACCAAATCAACCCTACGGGACGTTTTGTCATCGGTGGTCCACATGGTGATGCAGGATTAACAGGTCGTAAAATCATCGTTGATACCTATGGTGGTTATGCACGCCATGGTGGTGGAGCATTCTCAGGAAAAGATGCATCCAAGGTTGACCGAAGTGCAGCTTACATGGCACGTTATATCGCAAAGAATATTGTCGGTTCTGGTATTGCAGATCAATGTGAAATTCAAATCGCGTACGCCATTGGTGTAGCAAAACCTGTCTCACTTTTAATCAATACCTTTGGTACAGAACGTGTCTCACTGGATAAGATCTATGATGCCGTCAATAAGAACTTTGATCTTCGTCCTGCATCCATCATTAAAACCTTAGACCTCAAGCGTCCTATCTTCAAAAAAACGGCAAACTACGGCCATTTTGGACGAAATGATGAAGCATTCACATGGGAAAGACTCGATAAGATTGAAATCTTTAGGAAACTAGTATAAAATAGAGACTAGGTGATTTCTATGGACCAACTCAACGGACTTGAACAAAAACGATTAGCCATCTTTAAAGATTATCAAGGTGTACAGAAAAAAGGTATTCTTTTTCTTGTCATTGCCATCATGATCGGCGTGATATCTTTTCTTACGCAAGTCCCCATTCTCTTCATTCCTGCAGTGATTTTAGCGATTGTTTCTTTCGTCTTTTTTGGTAAAGCAGCATCCCATTATTCGAACTTTAGAAACATCATTAAAAAAGAACTGATTGTCACACTGCTCAAAGAATCATTTACCGATGTTCGCTATGAACCACATATTCACATTCCGATTTCGACAATTATGGAAACAGGAATGGTCAAACGTCCTGATCGCTACACCGGTGAAGATTATATCTCAGGAACGTATAAAGGTGTGACCTTTGAAGTCTCAGACATCGACTTAAAAGAACGTGTTGAAACAAGAGACTCAAAAGGTAATGTTCATGTCTCCTACCAAACATATTTCAAAGGTCGATGGTATATCTACCGATTTGAAAGACAGTTCAAGCATATCTTAAAGATTGCTGAAGGACGTGGCTGGCAAGTGAACACGAGAAACCTAGAAAAAATCGAAGTTGAATCGATTGAATTTAACAAAAAGTTTTCGATCTGGGCTTCCAATCAAGAATATGCGTTCTATCACATCACATCAAGTATGATTGAGAAACTGATGGAACTTGAAAAGCTTCACAAAGGATCCATTCTCTACTGTTATCAAGGTAATGAACTTCATGTCGGTGTGAACGACAGAAGAGACTACATGGAAGTCTCACTCAAAACACCCCTCAATGAAGAATCACTCAAGGACTTCATGGTCGATATTGACATGATTCCAGCCATCATTAATGAATTGAAACTCGATAGTCAAAAATTTAAAAATACACTCTAGGAGGAAGAAAAATTATGCCAGGATTATACATTGGACTTGCGTTAGGTTTAGTCGCTCTGATTATCATCGGTTGGATCATTACCACCATCAACAGCTTTAGAGTCATGCTCGTTAAGATTGATGAATCAGAATCAAGTATTGACGTTGCGTTAACAAAGCGCTTCGATTTATTATCTAAGATGTTTTCTGCGGTCAAAGGTTACATGAAACATGAACAAGAAACATTGACGAAAGTTGTCCAAATGAGACAACCAGCACATGGTGCACCCATGGCAGAAAAACAAGAATTTGCCAATGAAGTGACACGTGGCTTACAAGCGATCAACGTTGTGGTTGAACAATACCCCGATTTGAAAGCCAACCAAAACATGTCTAAGCTTCAAGATGCGACCATCGAAGTTGAAGAAAATCTTCAAGCAGCACGTCGCGTATATAACTCAAACGTCTCATACTACAACCAAAAAGTTGTTGTTTTCCCAAGCAGCATCATTGCCAATTGGAAGAAGTTTGAAAAGAAAGCCTTCTTCGAAGCTGAAGCGATGAAGCGTGAAGACGTTAAATTTGATTTCTAAACTGATCTAAACCCATGAGGTTCGTTCATTCGAACCTCTTTTTTTTCGCTTCATGAAGATTATGTTAAAATCCCGTAAACAGTGAAATCGCTTGTAAAAAGGGCCTTATTATAGTAATATAATAAAGACGAAAAGGATGTGTTTCTATGTTAAAAAAATGGTTTGACCCAGGTAAAAGAGAGCTAAAAAGTGCGAAGAAAATCGCGGATTTAGTCTTTGCCATGGAAGAAGATATGGCCAAACTATCCAATGAAGAACTTCAAGCTAAAACACCATGGTTTAAACATCGCTACCAACAGGGTGAATCCTTAGAATCCATCATGCCAGAAGCATTTGCAGTGGTGAGAGAAGCTTCCCGTCGTGTGACTAAACTTTTCCCTTATTATGTTCAAGTCCTCGGTGCGGTTGCCATTTTCCACGGTAATATCGCCGAAATGAAAACCGGTGAAGGTAAAACCTTAACAGCGGTTATGCCAGCTTATCTATCAGCTTTAAACGGTCAAGGTGTTCACATCGTGACCGTGAACGAATACTTAGCGAAACGTGAAGCCCAGGGCGATATCGGTGATTTGTTTCGCTTTTTAGGCTTAACCGTTGGTTTAAATTTACGTGATATTACCCGTGATCAAAAGCGTCAAGCTTATGATTGTGACATCCTTTATTCGACAAACGCAGAACTCGGTTTCGACTACTTAAGAGATCATATGGTGCTTTATGCACGTGAAATGGTTCAACAACGTGGTCTTAATTACGCGATCATCGACGAAGTTGACTCCATCTTAATCGATGAAGCGAGAACACCACTCATTATCTCAGGTGGCGAAAAGAATAACTATAACCTTTATCAAGCTGCTGACCGTTTTGCAAAGTCACTCCATGATGAGGATTTTGAAATTGATTTAGAGTCCAAAACCATTGCGTTAACCCCATCAGGAATCAAGCGTGCTGAACAAATTTTTCAACTTGAAAACCTTTACGATTTAAAACATGTCACTTTGGTTCATCATATTAACAACGCACTACGTGCAGTCCACATCATGTCACGAGATGTTGAATACGTCGTCCAAGATGGTGAAGTCTTGATCGTTGACCAGTTTACAGGACGTATTTTGCGTGGTCGTCAATTCTCTGAAGGTCTCCATCAAGCCCTTGAAGCTAAAGAAGGTGTCCAAATCAAGAAGGAAACCGTCACGGTTGCAACCATCACTTACCAAAACTTCTTTAGAATGTATAAGAAACTTTCAGGGATGACAGGTACAGCAAAGACTGAAGAAGAGGAATTTAGAGACATTTATAACATGGATGTCATTGAAGTTCCAACCAATGCTCCAGTCATCAGAAAAGATGAACCTGATTTTATCTACGCCCGTTTAGAAGATAAGTATAAAGCACTGTGTGATGAAGTCGAAATGCGTCACAATAAAGGCCAACCCTTACTGATTGGTACCATTGCAGTTGAAACATCAGAACTTCTATCCCGTTTGCTCAAAGCAAGACGAATCAATCATGAAGTCTTGAACGCTAAAAATCACGAACGCGAAGCTGAAATTGTCGCAAAAGCTGGTTTATTAGGATCTGTGACAATTGCCACCAACATGGCTGGTCGTGGTACCGATATTAAACTTGGACCAGGCGTTGTCGAACTCGGTGGACTTGCTGTCATCGGTAGTGAACGTCATGAATCAAGACGTATTGATAATCAGTTAAGAGGTCGTAGTGGTCGTCAAGGAGACCCCGGATACTCACGTTTTTATCTTTCTGCTGAAGATGAACTCATGCAGCGTTTCGGTGGTGAGTCATTTAAACGTCGTATTGAGCTGCTTGAGCGTTTGAATACGACAGGTGAACCCTTATCCTCAAAACTGTTTTCACGCTTTGTAACATCCGCACAAAAGCGTATTGAAGGAAATAACTATGATACGCGTAAAAATGTCTTAAAATATGACGATGTCCTAAGAAAACAGCGTGAAATTATTTATAAAGAACGTCGAGATGTATTAACGTTAGATTCGATCGAACAGCAGGTGCGCGAAACCGTGAAGAAGAGTTTATCGCAAACCCTTCATCAATTCATCAGATCGGAAGAGCACACGGCTGAACTCCAGTCACCGAATACGATCTCGTAT
>CALKAH010000054.1 GCA_937983315.1 uncultured Acholeplasmataceae bacterium
GATTGGTTCCACCGATGGTTTGATGTTGGTCGCGTGCATGAAATTCATGAAGCATGAGCCGTTTTTTGGATGATGATCCACGCTTAGCAGGTTGATTGATATCTTCTGGTTCAAGAAGGAACTCGGCTCGTTCGAGTGTTACTGAAATCAATCCAATACTTAAACGTTTCAGTAAAGGGATAAATTGTGCATGATTCTTGATATGCCGTTGAACAACGAGTTTGGGTGCAGCTAAATAAACTCGATGTGCAACCTTTTGTCTTTCCATCGTCTGATAAATCAATTTGAGAGATATCTGCAATTTGAGTTCTACAATGATAATCTCATCACCTTTAACTGCAAAGACATCAGCAGCAAGGATTTCACCTTGAACATCATAACCTTGTTCAAGAAAAAGTGTGCGAACAGGTTTAAAGAGATCTGTCTCTTTCATGCTGTATACCGATGAATCATGTCAGCGATATCTGATAAGCGTTTCTTATTCGACCAGTTAATCGATGTCATCATGTTCACGATTCCACCTTTACATTCGATAAGTTTTTTCATCTGCTTTAAAGTTTGATTTCCACCCATCCATGCATATGGAAAATAATGCGTGACAAATAGATCGACCTTTTTACCTTGAAAATCGGTTTGTTCAAGATAGGCTTTCATCACTTTGGATAATGAAAATCCATGGACAGGTGAGCCTACTATGATGTGATCATAATCATTAATTTGAGGTTTTTGAATCAGAATAGGATGAGGAATGCTGGGATCATCAATCTGAGGAATAATACGCAATAAGGGCATATTCTTTCTTGATACAAGCTGCTCAGCAACGGATAACGTGTGACCCGTTTTTGAATAAATAATGATAGCTTCCATGTTATTTCTCCTTGGTTTGACGCTTACGATACTTTTGATATTCAACCCAAAAGACAGGTGTTATGACAAAGCCAATGATGATGAGCCATTCAGTGATGGATGGCATGACAAGACCAAAAAGCTGTCGTGTTTGTGGTAATAAGATCACCATCATCTGTAGTGACATGCTGATCGCAAACGCGATGAGCATCGCACGATTAGGCTTCATCTTAAAGATTGATTGGGTTTCGCTTCTCACATTGAAACCATGAACAAGTTGGGACATCGCTAATACCATGAATGTCATGGTTTGTGATAAAAGGATTGATGTTCCGTGTTGTTCACCTAAAAACCAACCTACTGTATATGCGAGAAATGATAGACACCCTAATAGTAATCCACGTTTGATGATGTCAGTACCAAATCCATCAGCAAATAATGATTTTTTCGTATCTCGTGGACGTTCACTCATAATATTGGGTTCTTTGGGTTCAAGCCCTAATGCAATCGCCATGATTGAATCTGTGACCAAGTTAATCCAAAGTATTTGAACAGCTGTTAGTGTGGTCACTCGACCGCTAAAAAGCAAGATACCTAAGGTTGTACCTAAGAAAATGGTTAAGATCTCACCAATGTTACACGATAGCAAATAATGAATGGCTTTTTTGATATTTGCAAAAATGGCACGACCTTCACTCACTGCATTAACAATGGTTGCAAAATTATCATCCATTAAAATCATATCTGCTGCACCTTTAGCGACCTCAGTTCCAGTGATACCCATCGCAATACCAATATCAGCTTTTTTAATGGATGGAGCGTCATTCACGCCATCACCTGTCATCGCAACCACTTGATCCTTTTTACGCCATGCATCAACGATTCTCACTTTGTTTTCAGGACTTACACGTGCATAAACTCTGATTCGTTCGAGTTTATCCATAAACATCTCGTCATCCATACGATCAAGATCTTGACCTGTTATCGCTAAATCACCATCTTTTAAAAGATGTAGACGCTTGGCGATCGCAACCGCTGTATGAAGATGATCGCCTGTGATCATGATTGTCTTGATGCCTGCTTGATCACAAAGTGCAATACTATCACGAACTTCTGGTCGTTCTGGGTCAATCATACCGATAAGTCCACAGAGTGTAAGATCTTTTTCAAGATCATCAAATGATAATTGTTTGAGATCATCCGTTGAATCAATCACTTTATATGCAACAGCAAGAACTCGCAGTGCTTTTTCTGCCATGTTTTGATTTTCTTCCTTGAAATGATGAAGATCATCAATCGTTCCACCTTCGATGTTTAGCGTACGCTCAAAAATGACATCAGGTGCACCTTTGATGATGGCGACTAACTTCCCATCCATTTGATGAACAGTAGTCATGAGTTTTCTGATCGAATCAAAAGGCAGTTCATGAAGTCTGGGATAATCGTTTTTATTCTGAATCAGGTCAAGGCCTAAAACCTGTGCGAGATCCACCAAAGCAATCTCAGTTGGATCACCAATCTTCATCCATTGATCATCTTTTTGTTGAATTTTTGTATCATTACAAAGTGCACTATAGCGTGCAATTTTCTTTTCAAACTCGTTATATTCTTGTCCATCTTGAATCGAGATTGATCGTGAAGATGTGTAAAGTTGTTGAACTGTCATGACGTTTTGTGTCAATGTTCCTGTCTTATCCGAACAAATGACAGCCGTTGATCCTAAGGTTTCAACAGCAGGGAGAGTACGAATAATGGCATTTTTCTTCACTAAATTCTGCATACCTAACGCTAAAACAATGGTGATTATCGCAGGTAATCCTTCAGGGATGGCAGCAACCGCGAGTGCGATGGATGTCATCAGTGCTTCTCTCCATACTTCAGCACTTGCACCACCTTCGATCACGTAAGCTTCAACGATACTGACCAAAAAGATGAATGCCGTGATACCGAGTGCGATCAAGGCGAGGACTTTCCCTAAGGATGCCATACTCTTTTGGAGTGGTGTCATATCATCTTTTGTTTCTTTCAGCATGGATGCTATTTTTCCTAACTCAGTCCCCATACCGGTTTCAACAATGACACCCACACCTCGTCCATAAGTGACGACCGTACCCATGAAACCCATGTTGATTCGATCACCTAAAGGAAGATCATCTTGTTCAATCGTTTTCGATGACTTATCGACAGGAACGGCTTCTCCCGTGAGTGCAGATTCATCACATTTGAGATTGATGGTTTCAATCAAGCGACAATCTGCTGGAACATAATCACCTGCATCAAGTAAAACGACATCTCCAACAACAAGATCTTTGACATCGATCAAACGTTCACCACCATCACGTCTGACTTTCGCATGTGGTGATGACATCGCCTTAATGGATGCGAGTGCTTTTTCAGCTTTTGCTTCCTGTGCTAATCCTAAAATCGCATTAACGATGACAATACCTAAAATAAGAAACCCTTCAGCTTCATCACCCGAAATAAATGATAAAATAGCTGCACCTATTAAAACAAGAATCATAAAATCAGCGATCTGATCGATGA
>CALKAH010000055.1 GCA_937983315.1 uncultured Acholeplasmataceae bacterium
GTTTAATCGTTGCAGGAATGATAAACGTTTCGGCATAATGGATAGTGTAGGGTTCAAAGGATCCATCAAGCGATTCAATCTCCATGCTTTGACCTGAGACAAGATTGGCCATATTAACAGAGCCATTTGTCTCCATTTCGATTGAATCAGAAAACGTCAATCGTCTTGTTTCAAGAAATTCACGTTCATGTAAACCAGTCTTCTCTTCATGATCACTGATTGTTTCAATGGCATTGACTAACTCTTTTTTAACCCATGATGTAGTGCGATCATATTGTAGATTCTTTAATCCGTGTTCGAGATGAACAGGTCTGGGACGACCATCAAGTCCAACGCGTCCCCAATCCCATAATTTAAAGGTAAAGATGTAGACACATGCACTGATCTCTAACACAACCGTGTTTCTTCCTGAACAGTGAATGGTTCCTGCAGGAATTAAGAAATGATCATGCTTTTTTGCAGGCAAAATATTGACATATTTTTCTGCAGGAAAGAGGATCTCACCGGTTGATGCTTTTCTTAAGTCGGATTCAAAAGATGGTTGATTTAAACCTTCTTTAAAGCCAAGATAGACGCAACCATCATCTTTTGCATCCATGATGTAATAGGATTCATCTTGCGTATAGGTCATACCAAATTGATCATAAATGTATTCGGTTAATGGATGAACTTGAAGTGATAAGTTACCACCATCCATTGTATCTAAGAAGTCAAAACGAATGGGGAATTGTTTTCCAAAACGACCATGGACACGATCACCCATGAATAATCGTGGACGAAATTGCACGAGATCTTGAGCAGGAAGTTCAAGGATGGTATCTCCACATTTAGCCATCACTGAATTTTCTTCGGGGACACCATCAAAACTCCATGCATAGTTTTTTTCTTTAGGATCTAAATGCATAACTTCTTTCATCCATTGTCCACCCCATACACCTGGATCAAAATAGGGGACCATACGAAATGGACGATGAATCAATGATTCAAGAATGTGATCATAGACATCTTTTGTCACCATTTTTGGATGATCAAGAAGATTATAATCAATCACGTAATCAAGGATGGGATAGAATGCATCTTTAATGCGATCAGCAACACGCCATTCAATAAAATAACCACGTTTGTATTTTCTTAAAATATCTTCTTTTGGATTGTGTTTTCTAAAGTTGGATAATCCCTTTCGGTATCTCAGTTGAATTTCCCAACGTGTTAAACTCACATGAATCTTGACATCACCTTGAATTAGTGATGCACCAAAACCATAAACAACGATAAGACCTTGATGATTTTTAATGAGTTGTCTCACTGATTCAATCCGGTCGAATGGATAAAAATCATCAATCGTATGATGACTATAAACACCAAACACGCGATCATCAGTGAGATTGTTTTCAATCATCAGATCAATCGCTTCTTCACTTTTTGCATAATCTTCAATACACACCACCAGTGCTGGATGGAGTGGATCGATCAGATCACGCTTAAGACGGATTAAATCAATGCCCGGATAGGACTCGAAAATGATCACACCTTGAGAAATCGTCTTCAATTCATTGACAATCGCATCGATTGAATTGAAGACACCCTGCTGATCATCAGTGATTGTCATCACTGGTTTTTTGTCATATTCGGATTTAAAGTTTAAGTATCTCATCATCTTCATTCCCTTCTTCATCGACCCCTAACGCAAGCTTGTAGGGATGAAATACTTTTTGTAAATGATAACTCACTAATACACCATATAATCCCACAGCAATGATGAATAAACTGCTATGGATAAACATGAGTAATAATACAAAGGCAAAACTACCTAATAACTTGATATTGGTCCACATATTCATATTGGCCATGAGTAATACATTTTTAAAGAGCTGTCCAAGATGTTTGGTTTTAAAGGTCGCCATCACTGGAAATATATAGATGGTGATCATCATCCATTCATAAAAAGATACGACAGCAAAGACTGCTAACATGGCAGAATCGGTATTGATGGCGTAATGATACATCATGTAAATGGGGACACCAAGCACGACCAAGATGATCCACACCAGTGTGCTCTCTTTCACGTTTTCTT
>CALKAH010000056.1 GCA_937983315.1 uncultured Acholeplasmataceae bacterium
GGTGGTGCGGTCGAAGGGATTCGAACCCTCACTCCGAAGAACTGCCGCCTGAAGACAGCGCGTCTGCCAGTTTCGCCACGACCGCATGCACATATTATTATACACGAAAGACGATATTTGTCTATGATAAACCCATAAAAAAATCCCATGCATGATGGGATCTTCTATTCCTTTTTGGGTTTTGATTTAATACCCAAAATGCTTTTCTTTTTGGGGGTTTCTCCTTGATCTTTTTGTACGGGTTTAGCGGGTTGTTTTTTCGCTTCTTCGATTTCTTTCTTTTCTTGTTCATCACTCAATTCACCAAAATATTGGAGTGCAGCTTTAATAGTACCTGTAAGTGGAACCGCAAGTAAAACACCTGCAAAACCAAAGACTCCACCAAAGAATAGTAAGGCTGATAGGATTGCGAGCGGATGAATGTGAACTTGTTTTCCTAAAACATTGGGTTGAATGATGCTGCCTTCTAAAGCTTGTTCGATCAATTGTAATGCAATGACAACAAGCATAGCAATCAAAAAGATGTTGCCTTCGGTTGCTTGTAATTCAAGATGTCTTGTGAAAAGAAAGACGAGAGGTGCCATCACACCAAGCCATGCACCCAAGTAAGGGATGATGTTAAATAATCCCATAAGGGTTGCAAAAATGATGGCATAATAGACAGGAAACTGTGGAACAAAAAGCGACAGTGTGCCTAAGGTGATACTGAAATAAATAAAGATAATGAGCATCATTAAACCTTGGCCTTTGAAGTAATTGCGGATAACGACATCGCTTCGTTTACCGAGTTCAATCATATGTGGACGTACTTTCTTGGGTGCAACTTTCGCGATGTTTAAGAATATATATTCTTTTTCTCGTATCAACCAAAACATAAAGACTGGTGTTAACACAAAGATCATGATTGCACCAAACAAAGATGATGCGAATCCAGAAAGGGATACAACAATGGATCCTGCGAGCTCGAAGATTCTTTGAATCGATGCACCATTTTGTGTCATTTCTGTAATCAGATCCGTGATATCACTATTTGCAAAATATGTGGTGATAGCAACCATAATATCGTTGATGACACCTTGTAAACTTGCATTATCAATAAGTGTTAATAAACTATTCAAAATAGCTGCCATCTGTGTCACAATAAAATAGATGGCCATACCTAAAATAGCGAGAATAAACAGTATACCAATCAGTATCGCGATGACGAATGCGATACTCTTTTTAATCTTGAGTTTCTGATGAATCACCTTTGATAGTGGTCCAATGATGAAACTTAAAAAGAACGCAATCACAAAAGGAATCAGAACAGAATTGATGGCTTGAAAAATACGAATCAATGAATTACGTGTCAGTAATTGTAAAACATATAACCCTAATAATGACACAGTAATAACGGATGCGATAAGCAGATAATGGATTAATTTGTCTTTGGTAAGCCACGATTTATTCATGATAACCCCTCCACGTGATTAGCATTATTATACATGAAATCTCAAGAAATCGGTAGGGGTGCATGCTATAATATAGATATCGCACAATAAAGGAGCACACTATGTTTCCACTGATTGGCATTACCCCAAGAATACTCATTGAAGATGGTATTGAAAAGCAATTTGTCAATACACGCTATGTGGATCGTTTGACACCACGAAAACTCAACACCATGATGTTGACCTTAGGAAATGAAGAGCAGGAACACATCTTTGATCTATGTGATGGATTTCTCATCACAGGTGGAACCGATGTTGATCCTAAGTTCTATGGTGAAGAAAACTTTGGACTATCCAAAGACGTGATTATTCGTTTGGATGAGTTAGACCAAAAAGTCATTGGCTACGCGATTAAACATCGCAAGCCATTGCTTGGTATATGCCGCGGATTTCAATCGTTGAACATCTTTCTTGGTGGGTCTCTTCACCAGGATTTGGGTGATAAAAATAGTGCTCATAATCGTATACCATCAGGTCATCAAATCCATACGATTACGCATCCATTATTTCCTTTTGAACGTCAAATTCAAGTTAACAGTTATCACCATCAAGCGATTAAAAAGTTGGCTCCTGGATTGAAGGTACTTGCGACACATGAAGATGGTACCATCGAAATGGTTATCCATGAATCACTCCCCATCTTTGCTGTGCAGTGGCATCCAGAAATCACACCCGATTCTTTCATATCGAAAATCATTTTTGATCGATTTGCTGAGATGATTTACAACAACAAAAAAAGTGTTCGTTAAGCCATTTAACGGACACTCTTCTTTTTATTATTCGTGGTGCATTATTTATTAAGAGTTGCCTTAATCGAATATGAAAGTGGAAGCTTTGAACGCCACTGAGGGTATTCATATAAACTATAGCTTACCTTTTTCATATTTCCATTGTTCCAAAACAGGGTGTCATACTCGTGAAGATATTCTATCTTTAACCCAGCACCAATAAGAGCATTAATAATATCGGAAAGGCTATGATTCCACCAGTAGTTTTCTGCACGTTTCGCTTCTGATGCATAACCCCCAATAATAAAATCTTGATCTGCTTTTGCATTTAAATAATCATACTTTAAATGAAGTTCACCACGACTTAATGCTTCAGGATCAAAAACATGGAAAAATGGATGGCTATCATAAATATAGAAGTATCCATCATCCTTTAATACGTGACGAATCACTTTCGCCCATTGTGTTAAATCGGGAAGCCACCCCAATACACCTTCAGATGTAAAGACGATGTCATATTTATCATGATGTGTTTGATCAAGGGTTAATACATTTGATTCGATATATTCGATATGATCCATGCCAAAATCATGTTTGAGTTTATTTGCGAATCGAATGTTTTGATCTGATAAGTCAATACCGGTGACTTTCTTCAACCCCATGCGAGCCAGTGAAATCGTATCAAAACCAATATTGCATTGCAAATGAATCAGTGATTTGCCGCGAATATCACCAAGTTCTTTGATGATGTTTGCATTAATGGTGTTATCGACTTCTTTAAGTGCTTTTTTGAAGGCTTGATAGTGATCTGCTGAAAGAAGATTCCAAGCTTCTTTATTTTTCAGTATTTCTTTCATGTATATTCACCTCTTGACAATAGTATACCATAGGTCTATCCCATTTAAAAAAGGTGTCAAAGACACCTCGATAACTTCCTTTAATTCAAATAATTAACCATACCCCAGATCATCCCCGCAATTAAGCACAAGACGTTGAGTAGCATGAGTCCTGAGCCTAATGACTGATTAATTTTCTTTACGCGATATCCACACCAAAAACCAACTCCACCAAAAAGTGGAGGTAAGAAAAAGATTGAAATGATAGCCCCCATCAAACTACCTATAATAAAGAGAATATAGTCTTTGTTTTCGTGATTCATCCAACGATGTTGTATCTTCTCGATATGTTCTTTTGGAAGTGGTCTTCCACAATATGGACAGATTGTTTTCGTTGACTCTACTTCACGCTGACAAGAAGGACAGATCATCTTTAATCACCTACATGCGATTGAGAACTTTTTGACGCTGTGCTTGATATTCTTCTTGTGTAATCAGTCCTTGATCAACCCATTCTTTTAGCTGTTTGAGTTTGAGTTCAATATCCTTTGACTGTGTTGGCTGTTCAATCGATTGTACTGAAGATTTGGCATTCTCTTCACTCACGGGCTTAGTTTCTATCAGAGATAATAATCTGATATCAAAACAGTATTGCTTATGATCCTTGGTATACAATGTGACCGTGTCTACACTCTTTTCAATATGTTGGATTTTCTTATTAAGATAAGCGATTTCTATCCATGTTTGTTTACCTGACAGTTTAACCTCAATATCGCTTAGTATTGCACATTGGGTAACGACATAAGGAACTCCTTGTTCAATATATCGTTTTAAATATTCTATCGTCGGTTTTTCTGGAAACAGCATGATTTTGTTTTGATCTTTCCATGCTTGATAAGGAATATCTTTTCTTAAATCTTTTTGTTCATCGTGTGTAAAACTAATAACGGGTATCGTTTCTTGAGGAACATTTAATTCTTTTCTTCTTTGTTTATAGAGTGTCAAATGTTCAGTTAGAATTTGGATTTGATCCCATTTTGGACGAAAGTCAACGATATACATGATAGCAAAAATAACAAATGCAAGAAAGAGACCCATTAATGTAAGAATCATTGCAGCAGTATCATCATTTGAAAAACTTAAACGCAAAATGATGAGTGCAACAAATAGATACACGAAAATAAACTCAAATGTCACAATTAAAAAGCGACCCAATACGATCTTGAGCCGAGCATTCCATATTTCATTTTTTGTTTCTTGATCCATACAACTATCCTTTCTAAAGAGTAAAAAAGAAGCAACTTCGAAGATGGCACGATAAAGCGTGTCCAATCAACTATCATGATCCACAACATGTGGATCGGCGATGTGCTTGTTTATCAAGTTAACGTGATGTCTACTTATAGATTACTCCATAAAAAGATGGATTTCAACGATTATCGCGTGTTTAAGTATTGGATGAGTTCATCGATGTCATCTTCAACACTCATCACAAGAAGGCTAAACATACTGTTCGCCCAGGCAAACCATGAACGTGTATATTGTGATGGATCATCAACATCAAAACTTTCATGCATATAATGTGTATCTGCATGCGTATCGAGAAGGATTTTTATCTTTTCAAAACGTTCATGGATATGTCGTGATGTCAAACCCTCCACACAGATTGAAATAGGCCATACATAATTCTTTGGCGTATGTAGGCTACCAATTCCTTGTCCATAAACCCCTTTGACATAGAAAGGATTGGCTTTGCTTAAAATCATTTTTCGTGTATTTTTATAGATACGATCATCTACCTCACATATTCCTAAGAAGGGAAGCGAGAGTAAACTTGGGATATTCGCATCATCCATTAAAACATGATGACCTAAACCATCAACTTCATAGGCATAGACATCACCAAATGTGGGATGTTCAATGATGCCATAGGTGTTGATGCCTTGTTGTATCTCATGATTTAACGTGTGTATGCGAGAGAAAAGGCGATCATCTTGCGTGAAGGTTTTAGATAACTCTAGCACCATATTCAAAATATGAGATGCAAATAGATTGGCTGGGATATTGAAATGATATAAGCACGCATCATCACTTGGACGAAATCCACTCCATGTCATTCCTGTATAACTCACTGGTGTTCCCTTTCCGAAACTTAACGTATCATGAGGTGCATAAGGATTAAGGCGATCAAATGTATAGGGCGATGACTCATGATGCTGCTCTCTTTCCCATACATCGATCACACAATTGATGACGCGCCAAAATAATTCATCGATTACTGAATGATCGTGTGTCGCTTTGATGTATTGAAAAAAGAGCCAAATTGGAAAACAAAGAGAATCCACTTCATACTTTCTTTCCCATACCCCTTTTTTCATTTCGGTTAAATCACCATGGTGTTCACTCACCATGTCATCTTTTTGCATAAATGCATTGGCATATGGATCTTTAAGTATGAAAGTGAACTGCTTTTTGATTAATCCTTTCAACATGGATTGAATCATTTGATCATCTTTTGCAAAACGAAGATAAGGTAAAACTTGCATGCTCGAATCACGCAACCACATTGCAGGAATATCCCCTGTGATGATAAATGTTGTATTGTCATCTTGATATTGAACGGTCGTAAGTCGCGTATTCATCGTACATCGCTGATAGGTTTCGTAAAGATTAGCGTGAGATTGAATCTTTTGAAGAAATGATATATACCATGGATGCATGTTTGTCACCTCGTGATTTCATTTTATCATGTGCTTTTGTGTTGATATACAAAAAAGGCGTGAGCATTCACGCCTACTTGATATCGCTTGTTTTATCCTTGTTCAATAGTTCATTTAAGTCTTTAACTTCTTTTTTGTATTTCTTAGAGACTACCCAAACAGCAATCCCGTAGATGATGCCTACACATACCATCACAACATAAATTAACCATGTGAAGCGAAACAGATATTGTCCAAATGTATTTCGTAAAACGAAGATACTTGGAATGATGATAAGATAACCTAAAATGGTGTTAATGAAGCTATTTCCCTTTTCTAAACGGAATAGCCATACGGCAAATCCAACAATGGCTGAAACGAGAATGGCTCCTATTTCTAATCTGATAAATGCGTAAGTAACTTGAGCTCTTCTTAAAACAATCAAGGCTAACAAAAGAAAGACCAGATGCGTGATGAGATATACTTTTAAATAAATTCTTCCATAGTCTTTCATCTTTTTTCACCTCTTAACATGGCTTTCAAATCCTTAACATACATCCGTGAAATCACTAAACGATCTTTATTGATGAGTTCAGCTTCCATCCTTCCGTTAATTGAGGATTGAAACGATTTGATCATCTTGGGATTGACCAATGTGTTCTTGTTGATGCGAAGAAAAACATCTTTGAGCATGTCCTCAAGTTGATATAGTTTATAGTTCACTTCATAGATATCATCTTTGGTATATGCAAAAACATCGTGATCAAGCGCATCAAAGTAATAAATATCGCGTGGTGCTAATGTGTACATACGCTGATCTTTTTTTCCTTGTAGCGTCAAAATATTGAGCGATAATATTCGCTCAATATCATTGACTTCGGGTGTAATTTTAGGGCACTGAATTTCGACTTCGATGTTCTCTAGCTCAGGAACAACTTTGACTTTAATCTTCATGGACACCTACATATGCGTATAGTTTTGGTAAATGATTAGACTTTCATTAAAGAGTTGAATGGCTTGATCAATCATGGTTTCTCTTTGATTTAAAACGACTAATACTTCTTGATATGTTTGTAGAATCAGTTCTATATGTTCGAGATCATATTGACCTTGAAGATCAGCTAGACGCTTATAAGCTTGACCTTGTGTTGCAACAAATGCATCCT
>CALKAH010000057.1 GCA_937983315.1 uncultured Acholeplasmataceae bacterium
ACCACCGAGATCTACACTCTTTCCCTACACGACGCTCTTCCGATCTCATTTCATATGATTTCTTACATGCATTACACCAAATCATATGATGATCAGATGCCATCTCATGTTCAGCTAGACAATGAGGGCATTGGTAGAGGACCTTGTGGAGATTTTTTGCGCGATCGGGATCATCAATTTTGATCTTGTTATCAAATTGCCACTTATACTCATCATAGATAAATGCTTGATTGATCCGTTTGTTGACCTCATCAAGTGAGATGGTTTCAATCTCATCTTTGGTAATGATCTGTGTCATATCTGCTGCAAGTCTATTTTTTCTCGGTTTCAAATTCCATACAGGTTGTGATAGGTAGTTACCATGCATATTTAAAACAACAACCGGTTGTTTCATCAGTTTCACAATTTTTGCAAGTGAATCAGGGAGAATCGCGGTTGTTCCAACGAGTGAATATCGTGCTTCGGGATAGATTGCAACAATATTTTTCAACTTTTCAAGACTGTATTTGATCTGTTTAACAAGTTTGGTGTCATTCGTGAACTTTCGTTTTCCAATACCACCAACACTGCGAAGAAGCCACTCGCGACCGATGAATCCATCAATCGCAACAATATAATTTGCACGATATGGAAAAATAGCTGCAGTTGTGACTTTAAAATCGATAAATGCATGATGCGTACATAACAAAAGATAGGGAGGTTTAAGTCCCTTCATATGGACTTTATTGATTTTAAGTTTTCGCTTCCAAACATCGGGAAAACTTAACAGATAGGCAAGTGGTGTCAAGAAAAACTTTTCTTTTTCGGGTTTTCTATCAAAATCAAAACGTTTGATTTGATCCATCATCTGATCCTCATTTCATCATTTACATCTATTATATCATCACCATCAGTAGATGATGGACTCACTTATGCTTGATTGGATGTTCAAAGATGACAAACCTGATTTTTACCGTTGCGTTTTGCATGATACATCGCTTGATCGGCACGTGTGATCGCTTCTTGAAGTGTTTCATGATCGTTAAGCAGGGTTGCTCCTATTGAAACCGTGACTTTTAGCGAATGATTGATAAAACGAAGTTGACTTTGTTCAACGATCATCCGAAGCATCTCAGCAATACTTAAAAGACTGTCATGGTCAACATCAAGTAAGACAACAACAATCTCTTCTCCACCGTACCTTACAACCACATCTTTTTGTTTGAGTTGGTTGAGAATTGTTTTGGAGACCGTTCGGAGTACTTCATCGCCTAAATCATGACCGTGTGTGTCATTAAACATCTTGAAATCATCAATATCGATAAATAATACACCTAATGATGTTGGATGATTAGCATCCACATGAGTACTCAAGCGGTCTGTTAAAAAACGTCGTTGATATAATCCGGTTAATGGATCAATCAAACTCATATGTTTCAATAACGTGATTTCTTCTTGCATCAAATTTTTCTCTGTTTCATCGGTGAAAACTTCGATAGCACCCACAATATGCCCATCTTCGATGACAGGTATTGCACGCACATGAACACGAACACGATATCCCTTTTTGTGGTGGAGATAAACGATGTGATCGGTGACAATATTCTCTTTGATTGCAGTTGTCAATGGACAACCTGAAAAACATAGATTTTTTCCCGTTTCATCGACATGATTCAAAATATTATCATAACAAAAAAATCCTACGGTTTCTCCCTGAGAAAAACCAGAAATACGTGATGCTATAGGATTAAAATAGAGAATCTTTCGTTGGCGATCGACGATATAAATCGCTTCATGAAAGGATTCAAAAACACGTTTGTATTGTTCTAATTGTTGCATAATTACCTCTTTTGAAAGCCCTGACGCTTTTGACTTCCCCATGAACCTTGTTCTCTAAGTGCAGAAAATGTTGAAATCACGCGATGGAGGGATGTGATTTGTCGATAACCGAAATTTTCAATGATACCAACAAGGATTAAAATGGCTGTTTCTCGATTGGAGTAGAAGATCTGCTTTCGCTCTGCTATCCATAATGAAAAGAGCGAAATCACAATTCCATAACCGATGGTTGCTACAAAAAGCATGATCACAAGCGCATTATTCAATAATCCAAAGACAAGTCCTGCTATCAATGCAAGATATCCCAATAACTCGATAAAGGGACCAACCATTTCAAAAACAAAGAAATAAGGAAACGCAATCATACCTGGTTGTTTATAGGTGGGATTAAAGAGCATTCTACGATGATAGCTTAATATATCGAGTAGACCTCTCTGCCAACGATTGCGTTGTTTAAACAAGCTTTTGAAATCTGAAGGTAATTCCGTATAACAATTCGCATGGTGTACATAAGAAACACGATAATTCATTTTTTCCAAAAGTGCATGATAGGTTAAGCGAACGACAAGTTCCATATCCTCTCCAACGGTATCTTTTTTAAGTTCACCGCTGATCGTTAAGTATCCACCCGTTTTTATAAGAGCATGTCGTTGAAAGAGTCCAAATGCTCCAGAGATGATGAGAAGACTATTGAGTTTCGACCATCCGATACGACCGGTTGTAAAGGCACGTAAGTATTCGATAGTTTGAAAGCGAACGATACCTTTTCTTCCTAAACCTTGATGTTCGACTTTACCTTGATCAACGACACAACCATTGACGGGGACGATATTGCCACCTAAGGCAAGATGTTCCTTGTTATCATCTAAGGTCACACTCATGAGTTTGAGTAATGCATCTTCTTCGAGTAGCGAATCAGCGTCAATCCCACATACATAGTCATGTCGCGCTGCATTAATGCCAAGATTTAAGGCATCAGCTTTTCCACCATTTTGTTTATCAATGACTACAAGATTAGGGATATGTCTGTTGATATAAACACCGCGAAGTGCTTTTGTATTGATGGGCATTTTAAAGAAGGGATGTTTACGTTCGAGTTCAAAATGCTCGATTAAAACATCAATCGTTTTATCCTTTGATCCATCATTAACAACAATAACTTCATAGGTTGGATATTTCAAATTTAGAAGTGATGTAACACTTTCGATAATACTTTTTTCTTCATTATATGCAGGTGCGATAATCGATATCGATGGTAATAAACCGTGTTCAAAAAGCAGTGTTTCCTTCTTGATATTCCATAAATTGACGCGATCACTCGCACCTCGCACAGATAAGATGAGAAGTGTCAAATAGATGCTATTGACCGTCATAAAGTAGATGACGAGGTATCGATTGATGTTAACGACTAAGATAATGCCTAAACTCACTTCACCTCGAAAGATAGGTCCAATATTGAAAAGAAAGGCTAAGATAGGTAAGAAAATAAAACCGATCGAGACCCATATGGAGATCCATATGATTTTGCTCTTTTCTAAAGGTGATTTGTCTCGTGGAATAATGGGTTGTGCTTTTTTGAGTAATCCCAATCGTTTTAAAATATCTTCTTTTCCATAGATTTGAAACTGTTCGAGAATATATAAATCTTTTGATGCATATTTTTTAATCAGGGGTAGATAAATCTTTTCAAGTGTTTGATCTTTGTTGTGATTGACAAAATCGATAAAGTCCTCGATGATATGAAGTTCCATAATCATATCGAGAATACTCATGATATAGTCATATCCCCCACCTTTAAGCTTGAGGATCAAGTAATCAATCTTTTGTGACAGGATACGAGCAATCATTTGTTTAATAACTTTTGAAGGTTGCTTACTGAATTCTTCGATCAACACAAGCAGTAAATCTTTCGAATCATAAGCAATCTGTGAAAGTGCAGCGGTGATTTCTGGGATGAGTTCGCCATCTTTTGCTAAGTCGAGTAAGAGATGAATCATCTTTTCTTCGTGGCTTTCACCACAGGCAACAATAGCTTTTCTTCTCACCCATTCTTCTTCGTGATGCAAGAATGTATCATTCATCAGGAGTTGAGGATATTGATTTCGAAGAACATCGAGTGCTTTTTTTCTTAAGTCGATGACGCTAACGGCTTCTCTAAAGATGCGAAGGGCATAATCTTTTAACTGATTTTCAAGATGCTTATTGGCGAGTTCAAGAATGAGGTAAGCAACTTCGATGCGCTGATCGAGATAAAGCATTTTTGTATAGGGTTTGATGGAGGTGTAATGGTTCGATAACAAAATTCGCATCCAACGCTGGTAATGTTTTGATGAACCAATCAGTGATTCAATCATATCTTCAAACGTGAGCTGATCCATGTGGTCCATCAAATAGAATGCGATGTAAAAACGGACACTTTCATTATTCTCTTCACGAAAACGGCGTTTAAGTGCAGCAATTGCATCATCTGTCTTCAGTTGTGCAAGATAAAACACCGCAAGTCTTCGTTTGACTGAACGAAATGCTCTTAAATGTCTGAATTGTCTTCGTGTAAATGACATGTTCATCAGATCTGTGACGATTGCTTCTCGCACATGATGATCGATGGTTACTTGTGTCTCAATATCAATAAAGACATCAAAAAAGAAACGATTTTTAAACGTACGTTTCACTTCTTGACCATCAAAATATTTGGCAAATACATAATCGCGAACAACACCTTGGAGTCGATGTTCTTTTTGAATAACCCATTTTTGAATGATGATCATATCGACTAGAACCAAGATGATGGCGACAAAAACGAGACAAATAAAGATAGCTTGTTCAACCGTCATTTATTTCACCCGATCTTTCATGCGCTTCACATGACCGATCAATTCTTCTGGTGTAATCGGTTTTTCTAAGATTAAATCCACATCGAGCATGTTACCACGCTTAATATTATCGACTGTTTTATTATGTGAGACCATGATGAAGGGAATTTTGCGAAACGCTTTGGACTCGTTCATCATCATTTTCAATTGAAATCCATCCATCTTTGAAAGATTGATTTCAGAGATGACAATATCAATTGGTCTTTTCTCTAAAATCTTGTAACCTTCAACAACAGAGTCCGCTAAGATGACATCATACTTGATTCGCTTAAACAACCGATAAAGCATGTTTCGATTCACTTCATCTTGGTCAACGAGTAAAATCGCACCTTCAGCCGGCTCAGGAAGCTCAACGGATTCATCAATAATCGAGCCATGTCCTGTAATTTTCGCGAATGCCATACGCTTTTCTAACGTCTTAAAGAGAAAACTTAATCGATCTTCAAAAGGAAGATTGAAATCGACCTCACTGCATGTGACTACGGCAATCGACGCTGTCACTTCTTCGATAAAATTGGTTGATTCAGCAACTGCATTTCTAAACCGAACCGCTTCTTCAATAATGTTTGCTTTTTTATCTTCTTCAATGAGCGCGAATATACCTGGACCACTTTGTTTAAAAAGCATAACGTGTTCTTTTTTAACTTGATCAAGCACATAAACTAAGTTTCTTAATGACTCATCACCGGTTTCTTTTCCATATCGTCTGTTGATTTGAAGAAGTTGATCGAGATGGATGAGCATGAGTCCTCTTGTCATACCTGATGGGACAGAGGTTTGAAAATGATCAACCATGAGTTGCTTAAGCATATCTTGAATATAAAGATGGGTCAATGGATCACGAACGACTTGATCTTTCGCTTCTTCAACTTGTTTGATCAATTGATGAAGATCCGTTTCAAGTTGTTGTTTTTTCTCTTCAAGTAAGCGAGCTTCTTCTTTGAGTTTGAGTGTTTCTGTGCGATAAATGGAAGGCAATTCGAGATGATATCTCTCCATCAATTTTTGCATAGTGGGTTCCATGAGTGTTAACCACGTCATGCCACGTTTGGCATATACATGGTCAAAAAACTGATGCCACATTTTATAGTTAACAAGAGATGTCTTTTTGACAAGTAATGTATCACTGTCGAGGTGAAAAGGCGATCCAACAAACGTATTTAAAATTTCGATACGTGGAAAATGCTTATTCAAGGTTGCAATCAACTGATTGATGATCTCAATGTGATTGACATCTTGAGGAGCATTGCCTAAACGATGATTCATGAAGTAATTATTATGGAAATCGATCTGCTTCATGAGTTCCATGATCGGTTCTACTCTTAATGAATCAATATAGTATCCATAACTTGGAAGAATTAATGTTGGATGAAGGTGTTCGATTTGACGAATGATGGGTTTGACAAAATCGGATGATGGCATCATCTCTTTATGATAGGTAAAAACAAGTTTTTGTAGATCACTTAAATCGGGTTCGATGTCTCCTTGATAATAAGAGGACATGAGATGTGATGAAAAGAGTGTTTTTGTCTCGGGCTCAAACGCCATGAACATATCTGGATAAGGTAAAAAGACCATGGGGATGAATGAAAGGAGTGTTTGATCACCTTGCATGAGTTCTAATCGAAGATCTTCGATCGTCACTAAATTGACGGGAAGCAAAGCATTTTTAATTTGTCTTGCGATGTATTCATTGGTGATTATTGTTCCTTTGAATCCTTCATCGACCAGGTCAATGATGACATTGATGGATGACATCATCACATTCATGATCACGATGTGAGTGAGTTGATGAATCTCGATGTGTTTTTGGATAGCTAATTTCATTAAATCTGAAACTTGAATCGGTGCAAAATCAATCAATATCTTGTTTTGGCTTTTTTCGATGTAATAGAGATTAATGGCATGTGTATCGTCGACAATAAAAGGTCCTAAAGGTAGGACCTTAACAGATGATCGATTAGCATTGATTTTATTCATACAAACACCTCACCTTATGTATACTCATTTTATCATAAAAAGAAGATAGAATGTGGTGTTCTTCGCATGATTCATAAAATAGACATCTCTTTTGCGGTGATAAACATGATTTCAGCTGCTTGTTTAAGCATATCATGGGTATGTAATGAAGAGACCATACAACGAACTCTTGCCTTACCTTTTGGAACGGTGGGGAAGACAATACCTGATACATAAACACCTCGCTTCAAAAGTTCTTTTGAAAACATCATGGTCTTGGCTTCATCGCCAATCATGATCGGCGTAATGGGTGTTTCGCTATGCCCGATGTCAAAACCTTTATCAAGTAAAAGCTTTTTAAAATACTTTGCATTATCCCAAAGACGATCGGTATACTCTGTTGTTTCTTCTAGCATCTTGAATGCTTCAATGATAGCCTGTGCAGCTGCTGGCATCATCGCGGTGGAAAATAACAGAGGTCGTCCACGGTGCAGGAGCCACTCAATCGATGCTTTCGTTCCACAGACATAACCACCGACAACACCAATGGCTTTTGATAGAGTTCCGATGATAAAATCGACTTGACCGTGAAGACCAAAATGATCGACGGTTCCACGTCCCGAATGGCCAAGAACACCCGAACCATGTGCATCATCCACATAGGTCATGGCTTGATATTTTTTCGCCAGTTTGACGATTTCTGGAAGATGGGCAATATCACCATCCATCGAAAAGACACCATCGGTGATAATGAGTACTTGATTAAACAGATGTCTTTTTTCAATCAAGACACGTTCCAAATCCGCCATATCCGAATGCTTATAAACAGCACGAGCTGCTTTAGAGAGTCTAACACCATCGATGATGGATGCATGATTGAGTTCATCACTGATAATCAGGTCTCCTTCTTCAGTGATGGCTTGAATCACCCCTGCATTGCATGCAAATCCGCTTTGAAAAACAAGTGCAGCTTCTTCATGCTTAAACCGTGCAATGACCTGATCCAAGGTTTCATGAACACGCATGTTCCCAACGATCGTACGGACCGCTCCTGCGCCAACACCATAGGTTTCAATCGCTTGAATGGCTGCATGTTTAAGTCTTGGATGGTTTGCAAATCCTAAATAATTATTTGAAGATAGATTGATGACTTCATGTCCGTTGAGATTAATGATCGCTTCACAAGGCCCTTCATTGATTGGTAAGATTCGATATGTTCCTGCTTGTTTAAGCTCATTGATTTTTTGTTCAAACGTTGACATGTTTTCCTCCTTCATTTAAGACGAGAACAACCTTACCACTGTTTCCAGAAATCATGGTTGCCATCGCTTCTTCCATCTGATCAAATGGATAAAAATGAGTAATGATCTTTTCTAAATCGAGTTGTTTATGATGAATCATCTGGGTGAGTTGATCCCATGTTTCAAACAACCGACGTCCAACAACGCCATAAATACTGACGCCTTTAAAGACAACATCATTGGACAAATCAATTTCGATATTGGTTGGAACAATGCCAAGCATTGACATCTTTCCACCTGCCTTGACGTACTTAAAAGCTTGTTCGATCGCTTGTTTGTTACCAGAAAATTCAGTGACAACATCGACACCTTTTCCATCTGTTTCTTCTAAGACGCGTTTGATCACATCTTCCTTAAGGGGATTGATCACTACATGAGCTCCGAGTTCTTTGGCTAAGCGAATACGATAATCATTGACTTCAATCGCAATAATCTTCTTTGATCCCATGGCTTTTGCAATATTGACACCCATCAAACCAATGGGTCCACATCCAACAACAGCGACTGTTTTATCAACGATATCGAAATGCATCATGGTATGAACAGCATTACCAAGAGGTTCTTGAATCGATAAGTATTTAGGTTCTGTCTTGGTCTGATTGACGATTAAATTATATGCAGGCATTTTCGCATATTCAGCAAAACAACCATCGGTATCAACACCGATGATCTTCGTGTTTTCACAAATATGATATTCACCGCGCTTACAAAATTCACATGTTCCACAAACAATATGTGATTCAGCAGAAACAATATCACCGAGTTTGATGTTTTTCACATCTTTACCCACTTTGATCACACGTCCTGAAAACTCATGACCAATCGTTAGTGGTGGCTTGATACGTCCTTGACTCCATCGATCCCACTTATAGATGTGAACATCTGTGCCACAAATTGATGTAGCAAGAACCTTGATCAAAACTTCATCAGCTTTGATATCATCAGGCACTTTTTTTGTGACCTTTTTAAATCCAACTTCACGTGCTTCTTTGATGTAAGCAGTCATTTCCATAGTAAAAAAATCTCCTTTTGGCATCCATCGTGTCATACACTCTCATTATACTCTGTAAGGGCTTACAATACCATACTTTAGATTGATTTTTTAATATTTATCTTGTGCGATTCTAAGGAACGCAACCGCAAAATGATCCATTTTAAATAAGTAATTTTTGTCTTGATAAAAGAAGGTAAAATCACGGCGCATGGTGACTGTAGGATTGTTGATTTGAGCAAGCGGAATCACTTCTTCTAAAGCTCCATGAATGATGAATTGATGATTCTCATAATGAAGTTCGACACGTCCAACCTCATCGAGCGATAATGTTTGTTCATTAACATAATAGAGGGTCGCATCGGTTTTTATGGGCGTTTGATGAAGGGTATCTTTCAATTGACGTTGATAGATATTCCATGCATAGAGATTATCATATTTAAATCCTTGAATGAATCCATAATCATCCATATGACCTTCCGTATGGCATGATGTACATATAATCGTATTTCCTGATGTTTTTAAGGTATTGATCTTACCACACTCAGGACAGGCATAAATGGCGTCTTCAAGCCCTTCTGCTAACGTTTTACCTGGGTGTGGAATCATTCGTTTTCGTTGATCATCATAGGCATTATAGTAGAGTGCTTGTTTCATTTTTTCATTGATTTGTTCAACCGTCATATCCTTAATGTGATCTTTAGGAATCGTAAGTTCATAATAGAATTCAGCAAAACGCTTTTTACGCTTTCCAGTCGCCCATCGTGGTTTCGAAAGATAGCCACCTCGAACGTTACATGTGATCACGTCTATCTCAAGTTTTTTAATCAACTTCATTGTCGATTCTTCGATGTATCCTGTTTCTCCATAGAACGTTGTGTCACCTTCAGGGAAAATCAAAATGGGGTAACCACGCTTGACAGCACCGATTAAGTCTCTGACGGTTGTTGTATCACTTTGCCCCTTTTGCTTACTGATGACATGAGCAACCTGACTGACTAAAAAACGGGTTGCCTTTTTCTTAAAAAGTGTCTGGTTAGCCACAATAAAAGGAACGTTTCGAAAGGGTAGTGGGACATGAATCACATCAAACATGAAGGTATGATTGGCAAGCATGATAAAAGGCTCTTTTCGTTTGAAGTCAACACCTTCACCACGAATCACTTTTCGTTTGGCGTCCATTCTCATCCAGATGTGAACGAGTGGTCTGAGGAGATTGAGTAAGATATCTTGTTGGATATCAATCCGTCTTTTTTTCATGATGAACCTCATGGAGTAAGACATGTTGTAAAGCGATGATGGTTTTACCATCCGTGATGGACCCATCACTGAGCAGTTTTTTGATTTGTTCTTGATTAACAATAAGAAGATCAATCATTTCATCGTCATCCATCGCTTTAGGTTGATCGATCTTATAACAATCGTAAGCAATAAAGAGATGAAGTCGTTCATCAGAGTAGCCTACACAGGGGTCAACATCAAACATCTTCTTCCATTGGTGTGATCCATAACCTGTTTCTTCTTCAAGTTCTCTTTTGGCACATGTGAGTCCATCTTCTCCGATGAAATCTTTCTTACCAGCAGGTATCTCAATGCTGATGCGTTCGATGGGATAACGATATTGTTTGGTGAGGATGATGCGTCCATCGGGTAACATAGGAAGAACACTTGCTCCACCAGGATGTTTAATGACCACACGCTGACTCACTCTTCCATCAGGTAAGGATACATCATCTTCATATAAATCAAGAAATGAACATCGATATTTGAGTTCTCTTTTGAGTCTTGTTTCTTTCATGATTGACCTCGTTTGTCTGACTTGATTTTATTATAACATAAGCCCAATGAAGAAAAAGGGATGACCCCTTATCCTAAATCTTTTTCACGAATGAAATGTTCAAAGATTTGAAGTGTATCTTGAACGACTTGTGGGTGAACATGATCAAGTGTATCTTCTGGTGTATGATAGACATTGCTTCGCTCTGAATTGGTCCAAGGCATACCAATTAATGTGGTCGCATGAACCCCTCTTTTTGCAAGTTCAGCAGCATCAGTCCCACCTGTAAGAAATGCTTGACGTTGTGTTTTGACATGAATGCCAAGTTTTTTTGCATGTTCGACTAATTCGTTGGCGAGTGATTCATCCAAATCGACAAAATCGTTTAAATCTGAAGTTAAGAAGAAAAGTTCTTTTTCGTCATATAGACAATCCATATTGAGAAGATATGTCTTGATCTTTTTGAAGTGATCTTCATGCTTTTTCGCAAATGCACGAGCTCCCCTGAGACCTTCTTCTTCAGCATCGAAACTCATGATGATGAGTCTCGTGTGCTCTAAACCTTGTCCTTGATCACGGAGTTCTTTAAAGTGTTTACCCAATGTGATAGCAACCGATGATGCAACTAAGTTATCGCCTGCACCAGGTGCTGCTTTTTTTGATTGGAAAAACCACATCTGAACGACTAATAATGCCCCTAAAGACAAGATGGTATGAAGCGTGATATTCAGCCATTCGATGCTTAAGAAAATCCTTAATGTCGAAAGTAAGGTTAGTACGATGACAAAGAAGATGGATCCTGTGGTACGCATATTATATAATTTCGGTTGGTGGATAAAGAAGTTGAACACGTGTGCACTATCATGATGTCCACTGATGATGATTTGTTGGTTGACATCTTGTTTAGGATCAATAATTCCAAAGACGTTTCGTGCTGTTTTTTTGGGATACAATTTGTCTAAAAGAGGTAAATATAAAAAGAATTGTAACGTTAGAACAACGATTGAAAAGAGAGCTAAGATGAGAGACAAGATGGGCACATCGACCCATAAAAAGAGAACCCCCATCACATAACAAAAGACTAAAATACGAATCCATCCCAAAAAAGCACCTTGATAGACATGAAAATCTTCATATTTGGTTTGATCAGCAAATGTTTCCAATTCTGCATGAATCTCATCCGCACATGCAAGACTTGCTTTACTGCCAGCTAATCGTGGACCATGATGTCTAATGAGACGATCAACACGTTCAAAGACCTCTTTTTGTAATTGATCAACATTCATCAGTTTAATCTCCTTCATTCAATAAAAACTTCATGACAACAGGATGATGATCGGCGTCACCAAATCCCAAATCAAGTGTCATCGCTCCCGCATCACGTATGCCATCATATGACAAAACAGTAATGTTATTGGAGACAATATAGCCATCAATGATGTAATATTGGGTCAGTTCACTTGAAGGATCATAGGGTTGATTGAGTAAGCGACACGATGGAGTTGTTGTATCAATTTCGAAACGATAACCTGAGGGTAAGAATGAGTCTTCAATCGCATACGCTTCCCATAAACCTTCTTGAACAGGATATAATCCTTCTGCTTCAGGAAATGTTTGATTAAAATCACCACCAACAACCACATAATGACCAAGTTCTTCAAGTTCAATTAAATACTCTTTAAGAAAAGCCATCTCTTGTTCTCTTAATGTACCACTTGCATCATAGGCAGATAAATGGAGGTTAATGATGTATAAATCGTTATCGCTATCTTGGATATCGAGTATAGAAACCATGATGGCACGTTTTAAGTTTGCAACACGAAGTGGCCATGCAAAAGCACCAGGAAGTTGGTAACGTGTCGATGATTCAACACGATACGTTGTATACGTTGCGATACCACTTTCTACATACCCAATATATTCTGTTAACGAGACAGGAAAGGGCACAAAGGGTGATTTAAAGTTATAGGCAAATTGTGTGGAATAATCATCACCTAACGCTGATGTGATGCCAAGAACTTGGTCGATGTGATAGCTTCTTCGTGCTTTCAAATCAAGCTCTTGAAGAAGATAAAAATCGGATGGATAATCAAGTAACGTCGATTTAATCCCTTCAAAGTAGTCTTCAACAACATCTTGACTTGAAGGGATACCCTGTTTTCCACCATCCATGACGAAATCCTCATCTTCACCTAAACCTGCATAACCGATGTTGTAAATCATAATGGATAGTTCTGTATTGAGTGATAGGATTTGGTCTTGGTTGTTTTCGATTGGGAGCTCAGTGACATCTTCTGGTCGATATTCAAGAAATGTCATCACGCCTAAAAAAGCACCAGCAAGGATCACGATTGAAAGAAAGACAATGACGAAAATTTTAATGATTTTCACAACAAAACCTCCCTTATTTAATTCCATTATAGCGATTTATTCATGCTTTTCGTTCAAAAAAAGGAACGAATGATCCGTTCCTATTCTTCAATGTGTTTTGTTTGATATTTCTTGACTTCATCAACAATCAAATTTCCACCGTAAATATCATACGTTACGATGGCTGGAAAGTCTTCTACTTCAAGTTTATAGATAGCTTCAGCACCTAAATCATGGTATAAAACAACTTCTGATGATTTAACTTTACGTGATAATAGTGCTCCAGCTCCTCCAACTGCTTGAAGGTATACTCCTTTTTCTTTGATCATATCGAGGATAAAGGCATCACTTCTGTCACCTTTACCAATCATGACTTTTAATCCCACTTTCATCAGACGGGTAGAATACGCATCCATCCGGTAACTTGATGTTGGACCACATGAACCAATCGGACGTCCTGGTTTAGCTGGTGTTGGACCGACATAATAGATCACTTGACCTCTAAAATCAATGGGTAACGATTCACCGCGATCAAGTGATTCAACAAGTCTTTTATGTGCAGCATCGCGCCCCGTGTAAATAACACCTGTAAAATAGACGATTTCACCTGCACGCATCTTTAATATATCTTGGTCTGTTATGGGGGTTTTTATGTACATAAGATCACCTAGATTATACTTTCTTTATGTCGTGATGCATGACATTGGAGATTGATTGCAACCGGTAGGGATGCAATGTGGCAGGGATAACTGTTAATCTTGACTGCTAAAGCTGTTGTTGATCCACCAAATCCCATAGGACCAACACCTAACTCGTTGATTTCATCAAGTAATTCTTTTTCTAATTTTGCTAAAACAGGATCAGGATTGATATCATGAATATCTCGCATCAACGCTTCTTTAGCGATAATCGCTGATTTTTCTAAATTTCCACCTAGTCCAATCCCTACAACAAGTGGAGGACATGGTTTACCACCTGCGTAAAAGATGGTATGAAGAACAAGCTTTTTAATTCCTTCGACACCGTCTGATGGAACAAGCATTTTCACAAGGCTCATATTCTCTGAGCCACCACCTTTAGGTGCTAACGTGATCTTCATTTTATCACCTGGAACTAATTTCACATGAATCACAGCAGGTGTATTATCATTGGTGTTTCCCCTGGTAATCGGATGCTTGGCAACTGATTTTCTCAAGAATCCTTCTTGATATGCTTGTCTGACACCCTCATTTATCGCATCATAAAGATCACCTTGCAAGTGAACATCATAACCGAGTTCAACAAAAACGACAACCATACCTGTATCTTGGCACATGGGTTCTTTATTTTCCATCGCAATCGTATCATTTTCAATGATTTGTTCGATCACATTTTGTCCAATGCCTGATTTTTCTTTTTTCAAAGCATCTCTTAATACATCAATAAACGACTTTCCTATGTTGCAGTTTGCGTCAATGGCGAGCGCTTTGACGGTGCTTGTGATGGTTTCCATCTCAATATATCGCATATCATCACCCAATCTCATTATACACGAAAAAAAGTCAAACGCAAATGAAGGAAGGTGTTGTAATTTTAGTCACTTTGTATTACAATACAAGTGTATGTAAGCGTTTTATTTTTTTATCAATCTCGAGGCTGGAGGAAGTCATGAAAACGATTGTTATTGGCGTTATCGGAGCCGATGTTCACGCTGTGGGGAATAGAATCATCGAGTACACGTTAACACGCGAAGGCTATAACGTAGTCAACGTCGGTGTGTTATCGTCACAAGAAGATTTTATCAATGCGGCGATTGAGACATCGGCTCATTTAATTATGGTGTCATCTTTATACGGTCACGGTGAGCTCGATTGCCGTGGAATGAGAGACAAATGCAATGAAGCAGGATTAAACGATATCCTTCTTTATGTTGGTGGAAATATCGTTGTCGGTAAACAAGATTTCAAAGATGTTGAAAAACGATTTAAAGACATGGGATTTAATCGGGTTTATCCACCAGGTACAACCATTGATATGGTCCTTGACACCATCAAGTCAGACTTGGAGGGTCTTGAATGAGATGTTATCTACTGATTGATTTTGGATCAACATTTACGAAATTAACGGCTGTAGATCTAGACCATGAAGATATACTCGCAACTTCAAAAGCCATTACAACAGTTGATACCAACATCATTGACGGTTATGAAAAAGCTCTAAGTGAACTTCAGATGACTCTTGGAAAAGATATAGCCTTTGAAAAAATCATCGCGTGTTCTTCAGCAGCTGGTGGTTTAAAGATGGTTGCAATTGGACTCGTTGAAGAGTTAACCACAGAGGCTGCAAAACGAGTCTGTTTAGGTGCTGGTGCCAAAGTTGAGCTTGTTTTATCCCATCACATCAATCATCAAGAAATTCAAAAGATTATCGATAAAAAGATTGATATCATTCTCTTAGCCGGTGGGGCTAACGGAGGAAACAAGGAATGTGTGATCCATAATGCACGTAAACTTGCATCTTCTTCCATCACAGCACCCATCGTTTTTGCTGGAAATAAAGATGCAATCGATGAAGTGACTGAGATTTTATCACAAGCTAAAAAAACATTTTTTATCTGTGAAAATGTGATGCCTAAGCTGAATATCCTCAATATCGATGATGCAAGAGATCGGATTAAAGATATCTTTGTAAAAAACATTATTGAAGCTAAAGGAATTAAAAAGGTTGAAGCGATTATTGATCGCGTCGTCTTGCCGACACCGCATGCCGTTTTAATGGCTGCAGAATTACTCAGTAAAGGTTTTGGTGATGAAAAGGGATTCGGTGATTTAGTTCTCGCGGATGTGGGTGGTGCAACCACCGATCTTTACTCCATTGCTGAAGGACTTCCTACACAGATGAATGCTGTTTTAACAGGACTTGAAGAACCCTTTGCAAAACGTACCGTTGAAGGTGATTTAGGGATGCGATATTCAGCAACAGGTATTTTACAAGCGATGACTGCTTCTGAGATCGAGCGTTATCGTATGCAAGGTATCGATATGGTTACTGAATGTGAAAAACGCCATCAAGACATCGGATGGATACCTTCATCTGAACGCGATTTCATGGTTGAAGATTTACTTGCAAGTACATGTATTGATCACGCATTATCAAGACATGTCGGAACATTAAAAAGTGTCTATACCCCAATGGGGATGATGTATCACCAGACAGGTAAAGATTTAACACGTGTTGATGCTATGATTGGAACAGGTGGGGTTGTGATTAAAAGCCCATCTCCAAAGACATTATTGCATCAATCGATGATGCATGGACAAAAACCTCATGAACTTCGTCCTAAAAACCCAACGTATTACCTTGATCAAGATTACATTTTATCTGCCATGGGACTCCTCTCCATGGAACATCCCATACTCGCACTCCGTATCATGAAAAAACGGATTGTTAAACTTTAGGAGAATACTATGCACGTTGTGAATAAAAAATGGCCGCTTGAAAAATTTCTTTCGATGCGCAAGGAAGTCCTTGCGTCTTGGCCAACAGGACAAGATCCACTGCTCGATCTAGAGCAAGCGATTGAAACACTCAAAAATGTCCCTGAACATAAGAATTTTGCACTAAAATTGATGAAAGCAAAATCAGAATCGCGTACGTTTGTACAACCACGTGCCGGTGTCGCATTGCTCAATGAACACATCGATTTAATGCGTCATCTCGAAGCTGCAGGTGCAGACTTTTTACCATCTACCATCGATTCATATACCCGTCAAAATCGCTATGCAGAAGCTGAGGAGGGTATCATGGTTTCTCAAAAAGAAGGACGCTCGATGCTCAATGGTTTTCCTGCGGTTAACCATGGTGTTCGTGCGTGCAAAGAGGTATTAGATGCCGTCAATGTTCCCCTTCAAGCACGACATGGAACCCCCGATGCTCGTTTACTTGCTGAAATTATCCATGCTGCAGGTTGGACATCGAATGAAGGTGGCGGTATTTCTTATAATTTGCCTTATGCAAAAAATATTTCACTTGCTGATTCTATCTACTACTGAGATCGGAAGAGCACACGTCTGAACTCCAGTCACCGAATACGATCT
>CALKAH010000058.1 GCA_937983315.1 uncultured Acholeplasmataceae bacterium
CACCTATTTCATGTTTGTCCATCATGTGAAGCCATCATCAAAAACCATGAGAATTGTTCCAATCCTACGGATGAAAAGAAGCGCTATGAAGCTCATCAAAATGATCTTGATCAAGAAGGTTATGTCGCTTTTTTAAGTGCGTTTATTGAGCGTGCCATTTGTCCTTTCGATGTTCATGACCTTTTAGATTATGGATGTGGTCCATCACCTATTCTTGGAACTCTTCTTCATCAACTGGGTTATCACGTTGATCTTTTTGATCCCTTTTTTTATCCAAAAGAACCTCTTCACACGTATGATATGGTTGTTTCAACGGAAGTGGTTGAACATTTCAAAGATCCGATACATAGTTTTCATCACATCGATGATTTGGTTAAACCACATGGTTATGTAGCCATTATGACTCTTTTTCATCCCAATGATAGGGATCAATTTTTCAATTGGTTTTATATTCGAGATTTCACACATGTCATTTTTTATACACTCAAAACATTAGACATGATGATGTCTACCATGGGGTATGAACGCGTGTATAGCGATCAAAAGCGAATCGCTGTCTTTCACAAGAAGTAAGGTCTAAAGACCTTTCTTTTTCAATGATCTTGCATGCAAAAGCATCGAAAAAGTGGTATATTCATGGTGAGGTGTTAACATGAACAAAGTTGCAGTTGTTACCGGAGCAACCTCTGGTATAGGTAAAGCTAATGTTGAGCTTTTGCTCAAAAAAGACATCGATGTCATTGCTGTGTGTCGTTCTCATGAGAGAGCAAAGCACTTGAAAGAAGACATGACCAAGATAGATCATAAGAGTCAACTTCGTATTGTGATGGGTGACCTTTCAGATCGACAAGGCGTGAACCAAGCTTTACTGGGCATCAAAAATGAATTGAATACACATTATCAAGGTCGTTTGGATATCTTGATGAATATTGCAGGAATTGTATCCTCAGGTTTACATCTTAATCAAGATGGACATGAACTCACCTTTGCAACCAACCATTTATCTGTTTTTATGCTGACATTGGGTTTAGTTGAAGCACTCGAGAAATCGGATGATCCACGTATTTTGGTGGTTAGCTCACTTTCGCACTACCGTGCTTCCATCAACTTCAACAATTTACAAAGCAAGCGAGGATATAATATCCTTAAGGGGTACAAGCGATCTAAACTGTATAATGTCTTTTTCGTTAAGGGATTTGCGAAGAGATATCCACATCTACCCATTTTTGCGATTGATCCAGGCCTTGTCAAAACAGAAATCGGCTTAAAAAACACTTCAAAATTAGCAGCTCTTGTCTGGAGTTGGCGTGTATCAACAGGCACTGATGCATATTATCCTGCATCATTTATGGTCAATATGGTTTTTGATCCATCCTATATTGCTCAATCTGGGCAGTATTTTAAAGAAGGTGTACTCAAAAAATCGAATCCGATCACGTATCATGAGGATAAGATTGAACGATTATGGATTGAAACTGAAAAGATAATCCATGCTTGAGTAAAAAAGATAAAAATCATGTTTATTTTGATGTCCAATTTGTTATAATGATTGAGGTTTACATGAGGTGTTTACGTGAAGCAACATGAAATATTAGCACCCGCAGGTTCAAAAGAATCCATGATTGGTGCCATCAACGCTGGAGCCCATGCCATCTATCTCGCTGGCAAGCGATTTGGTGCCCGTGCTTATGCCAATAATTTTGATGATGAATCGCTAGTTGATGTCATCTCCTACGCACACTTGCGTGGGGTTTTCGTTTATGTTGCCATCAACACCGTCATGTATGATGATGAAATCGATGACTTACTTGCTTATACAGATCAACTTGTCACACATCATGTCGATGCCTTTATCGTTCAAGATTTGGGTGTGATGGATTTACTCATCCATCGTTATCCACATGTGGATATTCACGCATCGACACAGATGAATACGCATTCTATTGAACAGGTGAAATGGTTAAAAGATCAAGGCGTAAAACGTATTGTCTTGGCACGAGAAACATCACTAGAACTAATTAAAGCCATCAAAAAAGAAGTTGACATTGAACTTGAAGTTTTCGTTCATGGTGCATTATGTGTGTGCTATTCTGGAAATTGTTTGATGAGTTCAATGATTGGAGGACGTTCAGGTAATCGAGGAGAATGTGCACAACCCTGTCGCCTGCCTTATAGCTTATATAAAAATCAACAAAAGATTACTGATCAAACCTATCTTTTATCGACAAAGGACTTAATGACGATTGAGTATATGGATCAACTCGTTGAAGCTGGTATCGATTCATTTAAAATCGAAGGGCGAATGAGAAAGCCAGAATACGTTATTGAGACGGTTAAAAGTTATCGTCAAGCTCTCGATGCAGCGCTAGAAAAGAAGATTATTTCACTTAAAGATGCCATTTGGGGTATGAAACGTGTCTTTAATCGTGAATATACAAAAGGCTTTATCATGGATGAAACACCTAAGGAGCTTAACAATGACTTTCGTCCTAACCATATGGGGGTTCCGCTTGGTCAAGTCATTCATTATGCAGATGGTAAAGCAACCATTAAATTAAGTGATACCTTATCCATTAACGATGGTTATCGCATGGTTGGAACAACCGATTATGGTAACTCCGTATCACGTATCATCAAAGGCGATCAACTCATCAAAAAAGCAGTAGCGGGTGATGTCATCAAACTTGATGTTGCAGAAGTCATTCACGTAGGAACTCAAGTCCTCAAGACACTCGATACTGAACTTGAACAATCGCTTTCGATTTATCTAAGTGAAAATTATAAAGTAATCCCTCTATCTGGATATGTCGAAGCTTATGCCAATCAACCATTGACGATCACCGTTAGTGATGGGATGCATCACGTGATCATCAAATCAGATCATGTTCTCGAGCAAGCGAAACAAAAGCCAATCACACGTGACCAATGGATCGATCAAGTAAGCAAACTCGGATCAACACCGTTTTACTTTCAATCATTGGAAGTTCATACGGATGAACAATGCTTCATGCCCATCAAATCGATCAATGAATATCGTCGTCAGGCGATCGATCTTATCACCAAACATCGGTTAGCACCAAGAAAACCAGTTGTCATTAAACCACACTTATTTACACCGGTGAAGATTGATGATCATAAACCTCGTTTAGCCATTAAAGTTCAAACACAAGAACAATTCGATCGCATCATGAACGAATCATTTGATGTCATCTATGCAGAAAACATTCTCAAGATTGATCATCCATTGGTTATACCTTCTCTTAAACGCATCCAGTTAAGACATCATGAAGCTATCAATCGATCTTCTTTAATTCAAGATATCGGACATCTTTCTTTAGCACATTCTTATGACTTAATCACCGATCATTTCTTTAATGTCACGAACATATACACCATTCATCTACTCCATCGCTTAGGTGTCAAACGGGTGACACTCTCACCAGAAATATCTTTTGATCGAATTAAACTTCTGATACCAAACTTTATCAAAAAATTTGGATATATGCCTTCTTTAGAACTTGAAGTTTACGGTAGACAGGATTTGATGATCACCAAATATTGTCCGATCGCCAAAACATTTAAGACAAAACCCGATTGTCATCTCTGTGAGAAAAACCAATATGCTCTCGAAGATCGAATGGGACTTCGTTTTCCACTTGTCCATGATGGCAATTGTAATCTACGTCTCTTACATGATAAACCACTTCATTTAAGAGCATATCTGCAAGAACTTTTATCGCTAGGCATCACATGTCGTATTCACTTAACGGTTGAAAAAGGTGCTGAAATCGATGATGTGATTCGAGCCTATCAGATACCAAACCAAGGTTTTTATCTTTTTGAACATGCAAAACGAACAACAACAGGACGCTTTCTGAAGTAGGGGGAATAATGGATGAATGAAGTCATGAAAAAACCGACAATTGGTCTATTTATCGATGCCTTTTTTCCGATGATCGATGGGGTTATTGTTGTTGTTGATCAATATGCAAAAAACCTAATGGATGTTGCGAATGTGGTCGTCTTTGCTCCTCGCTCATCTGATAAAGAGTATATCGATGATAGACCCTATCAAGTCTATCGCAGCAAACAAATCAAAATCCTTTTTACCGATTACAATTTACCACTGCCATGGATCGATCATGCGTTTAAAAAAGCACTTAAGCATATAGAACTCGATCTTGTTCATATTCACTCACCCTTTTCGATGGGACAGGTCGGTATTCGCTATGCGAAAAAACATCACATTCCTGTTGTTGGCACGCTGCATTCACAATATAAATTGGACTTTTTTGAACGTACAAAGAGTAAAATCATTACTGAGATTGCGTTGAAAGAAATGATTCATACCTTCAATCAATGCGATGAGTTATGGGCTGTCAACCAAAAAATTGCTGAAATCTATGCTCAAGATGGTACACATACCATGCCACGCGTTCAACCAAACGCAACCGATATGCTTCCCTTTAAAGATGATCAAAAAGAGCTGGCATTAAAAAAGAAGTATGAGATTAAACACGATGAAAAGACATTACTTTATGTCGGTCGACTTGATCTTGTGAAGAACCTTGATTTTATGCTTGAATCGTTATATCGTTTAAGATTGAAAGGATTCAAATTCAAAATGCTTTTTGTTGGATCGGGTCCCCATGAAAAAGAGATGAAGAATCTCGTGAAAAAATATGGATTAACCGATAAAACCATCTTTGTTGGTCGGATTACTGACCGAATAGAACTTGCTATGCATTATAAGATTGCGGATTTATTTTTATTTCCTTCAATCTATGATTCATCATCACTCGTTCAAATCGAAGCTGCATCTCAAAAGACTCCAACACTCTTTCTTAGAAACACCGCGACTTCATCCACGGTCACTGAAGATGTGAATGGCTATTTCTCTGATCATGATCCTTTGCTCTATGCCGAAAAGATTATGGACATTTTTAAGAATCAAAAAATGTATTTAAAAATTAAAGAACAGTGCTTTAAAGATCTTTATGTCACATGGAAAGAAGTCACGCAGCATGTTTTTGAAAGATATCTTACACTGATTGAACAAAAAAGAACCAGTAACAACTGATTCTTTTATGTTTTATGAGACCCATCACAGTAAGGCATATGTTTGGTTTTCTTGCATCCACAGATGTAGTATGGAGCGTCTATCTCAACCTTAAACATGATAGGTTTATCCAAACTACCGTTGTGACTGTAGCGATCACAGAGTGGCTGGACGTCGCTTTTCCCACAGCGACAAAACGCATAGATTTCCCCGGATTTAAGTGCAATACGATGAGGACATGGGGTGATGGAGTAACGATTTCGCATAATTTCACCCTTAATCATTTGTGTTTATTATAGATCGGAAGAGCACACGTCTGAACTCCAGTCACCGAATACGATC
>CALKAH010000059.1 GCA_937983315.1 uncultured Acholeplasmataceae bacterium
ATGATACGTGCGATTTTATTAGGTGCAGGAAATAGGGGATTAGGAACCTATGGAATGTATGCACTCAAACATCCAGAAGAAATCAAGTTTATTGCCGTTGCAGATCCGGATCAAGAGAGAAGAGAAGCATTTAGTAAGATGCATGAGATTCCGATTCAAGATCAATATGAAAATGCAGCAGATCTCCTTAAATTACCTAAATTTGCTGATGCTGTTTTTGTGTGTACGCAAGATCGTCAACACACGGATCAGGTCACGAAAGCACTTCGTTTAGGTTATCATGTCTTTTTGGAAAAACCAATGGCTGTTAAACCACAAGACATTCTTAAAATTCAAAGACAAGCACAACTCTATAAACGTAAATTGGTGGTTGCCCATGTCTTAAGATATTCACCTTTTTTTACGACACTTAAACGCGTTCTCGATGAAAAACATATTGGAGAGATTATCGCCATCGATCATATTGAAAACGTAGGATACTACCATCAAGCGCATAGTTATGTTCGTGGAAATTGGAAAAATAGTGATACAGCAAGTCCTATGATACTGGCAAAATCATGTCATGATATGGATATCTTATCGTATTTACTCGATCAAAAACCAACCCATGTTTCTTCATTTGGTGAACTCACCTATTTTAGAAAAGAAAGTATGGAGAATGTTCCCAATTATTGTATGGACGGTTGTCCTCACCAAGAGAGTTGTCCTTATTACGCACCCAAGGTCTATTTGAATGCAGCTGATTGGATGAAATTTCCTGTATCGAATGATTTATCCGATGAAGCCATTTTGGAAAAACTTAAAAAAGGTCCTTATGGAAGATGTGTCTATCGTTCAAATAATAATGTCGTTGATCATCAGACGGTGATGATGCGTTTTGAATCAGGTGTGACTGTCAATTTCTTGATGACAGCGTTCACCAATGAAATCACAAGAACCATTCATATCATGGGAACTCGTGGTGAAATATGGGGCAATATGAATGATCCCATCATCAAGATTAAACCATTTGGAAAAGATATGATCTATGTGGATGTTCCTGTATTAGAGGGAGGCCATGGTGGCGGTGATTATGGCGTGATGAAGCGGTTTATCAACGCACTGAAATATGACTGGGATATCAGTCATGACCTTGATATTGCAGTTCAAGGGCACCTTTTAGCATTTGCTGCTGAGGAGTCTAGATTATCTCAGCAAACGATTCATTATCAAACATACACGGAGGACATTAAGCATGGAGCTAAGAAGCGCGAGACAACAGGAGAATAAGCAAGTTCAAGACTTAGCTGTTGAAATCTTTAAACCCAATATGAAGGAGCAGTTCATTCGTTTGTTTCATGAACGAAACAACGAACGTATTATGATTGCTAAAGATGGTGATGATGTTGTTGCTGCTGTCAATCATTATACGACACACATCATCAGCAATCGTGGTTTATTTAAGGTTGCTTCAATCGGTGCTGTTTGCACGAAAAATGCATATCGTGGACAAGGCATTTCTTCTCGTTTATTAGCATTAACCGAAGACAAAATGCTTCATGATCATGTTGATTTTTGTATTATTTCAGGTCGCCGTGGGATTTATCAACGATTTGGAGCACGAGATGTTGGAGCAATTTATCGTTATCAATTTGTCCCTCAAGAAAAACTCGTGGGTGATCTAAAACCATATCAAGGTGAAGAACATATCTTATACGACCTTTATCAAAAAGAGCCTATTCGTTACACGCGTGATGACCCAAGTGAATTTCATGATTTGTTCATTGCACAAACATATCCGGATTCTTATCAAGATTATCACACGTATATCATCAAAGATCAAGGTATTCCCAAAGCGTACGTGATTGCCATTGATCATCATGAGAAGAATGTGTTGCAGATTAAAGAATATGCTGGCAATCGCGCATATATCGCATCAGGCTTTAAAGCGATATCAGAACGACATCAAAAGAACCAGATCGAGATCATGATTCCTAAACACGATACACTTCGTCAGCACATGCCGATTCGTGGACAAAAGATGACTCAACAAGCAACCATCAAGATCATCGATAAAGCATCATTCTTCTCAAAACTTAACCAGTATGCACAAGAACATCATATTGATGTATCCTTTGAAATAGGTGAAACTGATCAAGTGATCATCAATCATCACGTTTATCCAATCACCCATCCTGCCCTCCTTGAACTCATCTTCTCAGGCACCATCGATCGAACATGGGCAAGTGAAGATAAAGCGACCATCAGAAAGATTGTTCCTATTGGACTTCCATGGTCACATAATCTCAACTATCAATAAAGGTCTTCGGACCTTTTTTTAATCGATACACGCCTTTTGATCATGTTTGATTATGATCACACTAAAAAAACAATCATCAATTGAAAAAACGAGGATATCAAAACAATCTCATTTCTCGATTTTCACATTATCGTCTATAATAGAAGTAATCAACATTGAGGAGTTCATATGAAAAAGACCATCTATTTTGCTATCATCTTCATGATGATGATCATGAGTTTCTTATATCAAGTTCCAACACTTTTTCTTAGCGCCAGTGAAGTCGAACCTCAAGCGGTTTATTTTGGTTCAAGATTTTGTCAAGTCTGTCAAGCTCTTGAAGAGACTGATCTTGCGTTCGAAAGACTCGAAGCTCAAGGCGTTATCGTCACCAAATATATCCTTGAAGATGATACATCCTATACAAAACTGTTTCGAAATTATCAATTTACTTATGACGTACCTCAGACAAGTGCATCAGTTCCCATTTTATTTGTTGGAAAATCCTATTTTACCGGAAGACAAGCAATCAACGCAGCCATCGATGATTTAACCATACAGACTTTATCACAAACAGAGAGCATGCCAGATCTATTGACTGCACCTCCCAGTGATTTTTCACTCATTTATTTCATCTTGCTCGGTTTTGTCGATGGTGTTAATCCTTGTGCCATTGCTATGTTACTCATAGATCGGAAGAGCGTCGTGTAGGGGAAGAGTTTAGATCTCGGTGGTCGCCGGATC
>CALKAH010000060.1 GCA_937983315.1 uncultured Acholeplasmataceae bacterium
AGATCGTATTCGGTGACTGGAGTTCAGACGTGTGCTCTTCCGATCTTAAAGGATGTCCCATCAAAATATGTCCACGCATTGAAGTTTAAGATATCTTCTGGTAAAAATCGACCCACAACTAAATGTCTTCCATGAAGATCTTTATATCCATAGATGTAGACATAACCATCAATAGATACATTATTGAGAAGACCTGCTCCAAAATAGATGATTCCTCCATCAGGTGTTCTCACCTGAAGGGGTGTGTCGTGATAAATCGCCTCTTGATATATCATTTTTTCATCACGAATCGGCGTTTCAATTAATCCGACATTGTGAACTTTAAAGATATCACCTTCATCTTTAACCAAGATGGGAAAGATGTAAATCTTATTATTTAAAACAATGCCATCTTGAAGCCAAAGGCGTGCAGAAAGTTCATTGGCATGAAGTGTTGATACGGATGGAGTCGCTGTTATTGATCCAAAGAGAAATTGATTGTCATGATCAAAAATCATGATCTTTCCTAAGCCAATAACATTCAAATCATAAGATTCAAGAAGGTTAAGTTTGATATATCTCGCTGTTATCCCCGATAAATCGATATCGAGAGTGTAGGGTTCAGCAAATGAACCACCAGCTTGATCAAGTGAATAGGTTTCAAATGGAGTGTATGTGATGTTATCTGATGATGTTAAGAGTTCAAATCGTTTGGTTCCCATCATGGGATTAGCATTATCATTCCATAGCGTCATCGAACCGAGTTCAAAGGAATCATGTAAATCAATGGTGATCTCAGCTGTTGAAGCATTCGCACGATAGCCAAGGCCTTCTGAGGAGTTAGATAGGGTTGCATCTTTCGATTGACTGATCGATAAACCATCACCATCGAGTAGATTTCTTGCTTGAAGACCGATGTAGTGTTCTGGTGTAAACGGTGATTTTGGTGTAATACCTAACACGGGATAATCAAAGGTGAATGCTTCATCGAGTGGAAGCGATGTATCCATATAACCAATAGAGTTATTGATCATGATGGAGGTCTTACGTAAATTGTTATGCGTATAGACTTCACCAACAAATGTATCAGAGAAAATGAATCCTATCGTTGACTTTTGAGCACCGATCGTTTCATTACCATCAGTTAAATTGAATGTAAAGATACCATCTGCACCTGTCCATCCGTTATAACGTAAAAATTGACGGGTTAATGCTTCATCTTCTTCAATAATAAAGCCTGATGCTAAGGTTAATCGAACATCACCAAGGATCGTCTCTTTGTCATCTACGGGTAATATGAACCTGATTGCTTTTGCCATACGTCCTCCAAGAGAAAGTGGTGATTGGTTGGGATTAGCTTGATTGATGATGCGTGTGAAGGATGAACCATCTAAGGATACTTCAACGGATACGTGCAACGCATCGGTCATTAAGCTGATGCTTTGGATGGGATAAATCGCATCCAAGTAGGTAATGATCTGATGTGTTCGAATTGAAGAGGATTCTAAAACCAAGGGGTTTACATCAACAGGTTTGCATGGGTTAATGAAGTTCTCTTGGTTTCCTCGAACGGTCGAAAAGGGGATATCCATCGATGCAATAGGAATCATATGACCCACAATCCGTTCGATATCAGGGGTGCATGTCGGGATGATGATCTCTTCTTCTGTCGGTGTTTGTTTACACGATGCTAAGAGAAATGATCCCAAGATTAAAACTATGAACATCCATGTCTTCATGTTAACTCCTATGTAACCGTTTTCTCTTTAACTATATCATACGCATGTCAAGAAAACAATACATTAACAATACATTTATAATTTTTTCAATACATTTTTGTTAAAAAGAAAACCGCAGACTATTTTCTGCGGTAGAAAAGGCGGGTTCGATACTCATAATGTGCGGCATTGTAGTACGTTTCTGTATATTCGATCAGTTTGTTTGATGCATCATAAGCATACCGTTTGCGTTTCAGTTGAGGGGATTCATCGTAGATATGAAGAAGGTTTCTCACGTTTTTGGGTGCGATCACCGCGGATACAACTTCTTCAAAGATATTAAAGAAGACTTGTTTACTGGATAAATACTGATAAAGTGAACCGTAGAGAAATTCTTTTGTGTTGGGCAGTTCAATCACGGGAATCATATAGGTGTCTGAATAAAGAATCGGAATCACCGTACCTCTGACACGTTGTAGATTGTAAAGCATATCGCCTTCATTAATCTTGAAGATCGATGCGAGTATTTTATCAGCTGGAATGAGTTTGAGTGTCGCATCCATCGTCTTGGAGGGAAGTCCCATTTCGTTCATTTCATTGGTGAATGATTGAATCAGTGTAAAATTTGACATGGAGCTTTGTGTTTTGAGGACGGTTGTTCCATAACCAGCGCGACGTGTTAAATACTGTTCTTTCACAAGCTGTGCAATGGCTGCACGTATGGTCACTCGTGATACACCATAAGTCTCAGATAATTCTTTTTCTGAGGGAATCATATCGCCCTCTTTCCAATCACCTGATTCTATTTTTTGTTTAATCATATTACGAATTTGAACATAGAATGGTTGTTTATCGACAAGATTAATACCAGGCATCACCATCACCCCTTTAATAACTCAATTGTATCATTACTTTGATACATTTACAATACATTATGTGTCAAGAAAACGTCAAGAATGATTGACACTCATCTTGGTTTCATGTATTGTGAAAATAGATGAGGTGTAAACATGACGTATTATCTAGGTATTGATGGTGGTGGAACAAAGACGAAAGTCATTGTGATGGATGGCGAAGAAAAGATGGTTTATGAAGGAACCTCGGGGCCTTCATCAACCGATACCGTGTCACCGAATGAAACATTAGGTGCTTTTCATCATGCACTTCAATCGTTTTTCGATAAAAACCCAAAGGCAACCTTCAAAAGCGTCTTTATTGGTCTTGGAGGTATCGTTTCAGATGATGATTGTAAGCAAGTTGAAGATCTTGTTTTACGTCTAAAAGGTGTGAATAAAGATAGTGTGATTCGTGCACGTAACGATATGGAAAATGCGCTTTATAGTGGTCTTCTCTTTGATGAAGGTATCGCACTGATCTGTGGAACAGGTATGGTGGCATTCGGTAAGAATCAACATGGAGAAACACATAAGGCGGGTGGATGGGGTTACAAGGAAGGCGATTTTGGATCATCGTATGATTTAGGAATGCGATCACTTCGACATGTCATTAAAGCGTTTGATGGTAGAGAAACGCACACTGCATTTTCAAATGAAGTAGCCAAGATGATTGGGATGGAATCAACCTCTGATTATGTCAAGATCATGAACAAAAATTATACAGAGAGAACTTGGATTGCATCACTAGCTCCTTTAGTCACCAAACATGCATTACTCAATGATTCGATTGCTCAAAACATCGTCTGGGAAGCGACTCAAGAACTTAGCCTTGCTGTTGATGCGGTAAGGAAAAGATTGAAGATAGAATCACCAACCTTAGTGATTGTAGGTAGTTTAGGACACGCAAAAGGTTATCATGAAACACTCGTTGAAGCCTTGAAGAATCGCATTCCTGATCTTAAGATCATCAGTCCTCAAGTTGATCCTGCATATGCTGCAGCATTAATGGCGAAAAAATTAATCAAATAATGGTCTGCTACAACTGAGGTTGTGGCATTCTTTTTTTGACTTTTTCCATAAAAAACTCTATAATGTTACTGTATGGTCACCCGGGGGTCAACATGAAGTCTTTCGAACGATTTTTAAGAAGTGGTATCTATATTTCAATCATTTTTGGTATCACGCTTGCTGCGTGGTCCTTTTATAAGGAAACACCTCCTCATGTGTTTAATCTCTATAACATGATTGGTGTTTTTGTTTTGATTTTAATCAATACTCTACTTTTATCATTCTATCGAAATACACTCTATACTGTTCCTGTTGTCATTTCATTCTTATTTATCATCAACAATTCACAAATCTCAGATCGGAAGAGCGTCGTGTAGGGAAAGAGTGTAGATTTCGGTGGTCGCAGAATC
>CALKAH010000061.1 GCA_937983315.1 uncultured Acholeplasmataceae bacterium
AGATCGTATTCGGTGACTGGAGTTCAGACGTGTGCTCTTCCGATCTGACAACTTTGCTGGGTATCTCCAAACAAACATCTCGCAATCAGTACAGCTATCTTTTCCAGTTGAAGGTGGAGATGTCACATTAAAGACATTAGCTTGGTCAGGTGGTCTAATGTTGATGGCTTATAGTGCACTTAGTATCGTTGTCACATTTTACTTCAAAAAGATTGTCGGTCAGCTTCTAAAAGGTCATCCTTTTAATGAGATTTGCTACCGAGCATTACGAATCAATGGTTTCATCTTCATGGCAGCAACCATCATTATTCCTATCTTCGAATTCATTTTCTTCTCTCAAATGGTCGATGTCATTACATCTCCAGAGATTAATCTTGATTTCAGTATTAATGCAAACTACTTATGGATTGGTATGATTTTATACATTCTAGCAAAAATCTTTGAATATGGTGCAACCTTACAAACTTCTTATGATGAGACGGTGTAAATCATGAGCATGATTATACGACTCGATCGCATGCTTGCTGATCGAAAGATGCAACTCTCAGAACTTGCAGAAAAAATTGATATCAGTATTGTGAATCTATCCAATCTAAAAACCGGTAAAGTCAAAGCCATTCGATTTTCGACATTAGAAGCCATTTGTGAAGTCTTGCAGTGTCAACCTGGTGACATTTTAGAATACGTCAAGGACTAAAGCGAAAAATTGTGATACCCCTAGGTGTCACATTTTTTTATTGTTTAGAGAATGCTTCAAGTCCTCAAGGTCAAATGAATGGTGTTTGGGTTCTACATGATCCCAAAATGCATCATCTTGATAACGCGGGAGGATGTGGACGTGAAAATGCAGGTTATCATCCATCTGTTTACCATTATTCATGATCACCGATACACCGACATGATAACGATCCTCATAAAGTACAATGAGTTGATTGATAAGCTTGTTTAGGTCTATGATTTCTTCTTCATTGAGCTCACGATAATTCATGCGGTGTGCTTTTGAGATGACGAGTAGATGACCCTCTTGAATAGGTGCAATATCGAAAACAACAAAAAAGTAGCGTGATTCATAGAGCTTTTGTTCAGGTTGAATGTGAGTACAAAAGACGCATGACATAGCGTGTCCTCCTTCATATCCTCTTGTATTATCGCATAAATCAGTGTCGATGAAAAGACATCATATTATTTTTTTAGGTCTTGACTAGACAACATATGCTCACATCGGTATTATGGAGATGTGAGGTCATTCATCATGAGAAAATTCATCATTCTATTCATAACACTTTTACTATTATTTGGATGTCAAAAAGAAAATACACCTCTTCTAGATATCATTGATCTTGAGCTGAATCTTCCAGCAGTCATCAATGAAACATCGATTTTCCATCGATGTTTCATGATACTGCTTTAACATGGACATCATCTGATGAAGATATCATCAGTTCACAAGGTATCATCTCACGTGTTTTAGTCGATCAAACCATTACACTCACGTGTCATTATACCTTTCAAGGTGAGATGAAGACAAAATCATTTGAGATCACCGTTAAAGGTCAACCTTGGACATCACTCGAGATTGCAGAAATTGATTTAGCTTCGATTGAAATACCGATAGAAACATCTCAAGATATCAACCTTCCAAAATGGGGTGACTTAGGTTCTGCAATCGTTTGGTCATCCTCAGCACCTCACATTATCAGTAAACAAGGCGTTTATTATGCACCAATCGAGATCGGAAGAGCACACGTCTGAACTCCAGTCACCGAATACGATC
>CALKAH010000062.1 GCA_937983315.1 uncultured Acholeplasmataceae bacterium
GTCAAGTAAAACAACTTTCTTATTCTTTTGTCCTAAGAGATAGGCTAAGTTGGACACGAAGGTTGATTTACCTTCTGAAGCTAAGGTTGATGTGAATTGAACGACTTTGATTTTTCCATCAATATTGGCATAATCGAGATTGATAATCACTTTTTGAAACGATTCAGCAGTATAGGAGAGTGGTTGTTCTTTGGTGACTAAGTAGTCATAACGTTCGTTACGTTCACCATTGAATAATTTGATCTGTTTTTTACTCATGAGCGTGTCTCCTTCACTTCAAATTCAGGGATAACCCCTAAAACTTGAATACCAAATGCAGCTTCAAGTTGATCCTTGGTTCTAAAGGTGTTGTTAAAGAGTTCTTTAATAAAGGCAATACCCACTCCAACAATACCCCCTAAAATCAGACCAATCACCACATAAAGCACTTTATTTGGGGAATCATAGACACCACTGTTAGCCGTTGATGTACGGATAATATTGTTTTCAAGGATCGCGACATTATCATTGGCAAATGCAATGGCTTGATCAATCACTTCATTCACAACAGCTTTTGATACTTCCGGATCTTCAGCAAGATAGCTGACGTTGATAAAATAGCTTGTCGTGGATGAGGATACGGTCAAATTCGACTTTAATTGACCTTCTGTGATGCTTAAATCCAAGTTTTCAATGACTTCTTTTAAGACGACTTGCATGCTGATGAGATCAGCTGCAGTTGCCATCAAACGTTGTGCGTTCACTAAGTCAAAGGAATCATTGGTACCTGAAGTCACTTGGACTTGCACCATGACATATGCATTGGATTTATATTTTGGATTGGCAACAAGATAAGCATAAGCACCTGCAATAGCACCAATCAAAAATGTGGATATTAAGATCAGTAAGATATTGTTTCTTAAAATTTTGAATAAGTCAACGAGACTGATCTCGTTAGTTGTTTCTAGTTGTTGTTCGTTCATAATGTCCTCCTTGTTTGCTGTAGATTCATCTTGTTTATATCATCGATATTATAACATATTTAGGTTCAAAAGGAAATAAATGACTAAGAAAATACATAAGCCTTTCTAGAAGAAAGAAAGACATATGAAAAGAACGATAAAAAAGTCACGATTACTCGTGACTTTCATCATTTGATTTAACCTGTAATAACCTGTTGAACCATGGAGTTAATGGCATCAATGGCAGCAGGGCTTAAGGTGGTCATGGGATAGAATTCGCCTTGACGATCCTTGTTGTAATAAAGAAGGTTTGCTAATGCCCAGTTCTTCTTATAATGATCGGTTGAATCCACATAGGACACAATAATATCATAAGCTTCTTCTAATGCGGTAGCATAACCAACAACTTCACTGTTTAGTGCAACGACTTCTGGATCAAGTAAATAGTTGATGAATTGATGAGCACGATCCACATGTTCAGCTGTTTCTGGAATAACCATCGCATCAATGAACACTAACGTGTTATGTGGAATGTAGATATCAAATTCTGCACGGACTTCATCTAAGGATTTACCTTCATCAATTTGAATGTATAAGCGGTCAAGATAGTCACCGGTATAGGTGAATGCCATATCTAGGTTATCTGATTCAATGTCACGTTTGAGCATATCATCACCCCATTGGATGAAGTTAGCATTGACAACGTCAGATTGAACTTGATTGAGATAAGCTGTTGAATAAACGTTTGGATCTTGTCCACGATAGAGCATTGCAGATGCATAAACCATTTGTGCAACGTCATACATGCCACGTCTTGCGGTTGGGAAATAAGTATCAGCATCAAAATAAGCTGCCCAGCTATGTTGATTGAGTGCTTCTTCAAGTCCATCAACACGGTTGTTGTAGATAATACCAAATGTACCCCAGAAATAAGGAACCATGTATTCAGTATAATCAACTGTGACACCAGTACGTGCGAATGTGGTTTCAGTCATCGAATCAAAGATTTGATTGACACCATCCATATAGGTTACATTTTCACGATTAGGAAGTAAATCATAATCGAGAGGAATAAGCATATCTTCTTCCACCATCTTTTCAATCATGTAATCTGAAGGAATAACAAGATCAAAAGGTGTGGTACCACTCTTAATTTTAGAATAGAACAATTCGTTGGAATCAGCGACACTGATCTTCACGTTAATACCATATTCTTCTTCAAAGTTTTTAACGACTTCATCGTTAATGTATTCACCCCAGTTCAAAATATTTAATACAGGGCGAGAATCACAAGCTGCAACCCCGAAGGCTACCAAGGCAAGGACAAAGATTAACAAAAACTTCTTCATTTTAACTCACTCTTTTTTCCTTTCTTAGAATGTTGTAAGAATGTATATACCATCAAGCCTGCCAGTGTGAAAAGAGTAAGAAGTGTCGAGAAAGCATACACTGACGGCGTTAGGTTACGACGGCCAACCACACCATAGATCCAGATCGATAAGTTATCAAATCCAGCTCCGGTGTTGAAATAACTGATGACAAAGTCATCAATACTCATGGTTAATGCAAGAAGCATACCTGAGAAAATACCAGCCTTAATGGCAGGAATCACCACTTTGATGAGTGCCTTGTAGGGTTTAATCCCTAAATCGAGTGCAGCGTCCATCAAGTTGGGGTCGGTTTCCTTGAGCTTAGGCATCACCGAAAGCACGACATAAGGGAAGGTAAAGAATAGATGGGCCATGACGAGGGTGAAAAGTCCAAAGATGTTCGGGAAAATAGGCATTAAGAGTCTAAACATCAACATCAATGAGAACCCAGTGACGATATCCGCATTCAGCATCGGCACGTTATTCATGAGCATGATCTTTTGACGTTTCTTCTTCTCTAATGAGTAGAGACCAACCGCAAAGAATGTGCCCGCGATGGTCGCGATTGAGGTTGCGATAAAGGATACAATAAATGTATTTCTGATTGCTGTCATCAAATCTTCTTCTTGGAAGATATTGGGATACCATTCAAAGGTGATATCGAGAAATTCAGAGGTTCTTACCGATGAATTGATCGATTGAATCGCAATCACCAAGATCGAGAGATATAACATCAAGAAGACAGAAAAGAATAAGATGTGTCTGATTACTTTAATAGGCTTTTGAAACTTTGAATAATCTTTATAGCCATATTCTTCTAAGGTTGCTACAGGGTAGTTCTTCATGTCTGTCATAAGAGTGTCTCCCCTTCCTTATCAAATCTGGTGAGTAACAAGATTGATCCTAAAATAAAGACTAAGATGACCACAGCAAGTAAGGATCCATGATTGTAGAA
>CALKAH010000063.1 GCA_937983315.1 uncultured Acholeplasmataceae bacterium
TCGTATTCGGTGACTGGAGTTCAGACGTGTGCTCTTCCGATCTGGAAACCAGGTTTTATTCATCAATGGGATATGTATGCTGAGCAACTCATGATGTACGTGATGGTTGCTGGATCAGTTTATCATCATCTTGCAATACCTCTTTACGAAGGATTTGAACGAAAAAAAGGATCTTATGAAGGGATTACATATATTTATAGTCCTGGAAATTCACTCTTTGTCTACCAATTTCCTTTAGCTTGGCTAGATTTAAAAGATGTGGTGGATCGTGACGGGATCTCGTGGTTTGATAATGCAGTTCAGGCAACTCTTGCACATGAAAAAGCATCACGCGTGATGGCAAATCATTATGCGACGTTTGAATACCCATTCTTTGGGTTCTCTGCATCCGATTCACCGAAAGGTTATCGCGTATTTGGAGGATTGCCCAATCACGAAGGACATGTGCGAAACGATGGAACTGCATCAACATTCGCCATGATTGGTTCTTTGCCATTTGCACCAGAACTGAGCTTAAAAGCTATGGATGCGATGGATCAACTGCCTAAACTCTGGGGTCCATACGGATACTATGATGCATTTAATCTTCATCAAACACCATGGTTTAGTCAACGTTACATTTCAATCAATAAAGGTCTCGAATTGCTCATGATGAATGCATATTTATATGGTGATGTTTATGAGTATTTCATGAAGCATCCCTGGATAATTCGTGGAATGGAGGTTCTTCAATGGAAAAAAAGAAATGGTGGAAAGACGCCATCGTCTATCAAATCTACCCTTTAAGTTTCAAAGACTCGAATCATGATGGTATCGGTGACATCAACGGGATTCGTTCTGAACTCAACTATCTAAAAAAACTAGGTGTTGATGTTTTATGGCTATCACCAGTTTATCGCTCACCGATGGATGACAACGGATATGATATCTCGGATTATGATGCCATAGATCCAATATTTGGAACCATGGATGACATGATAGCTTTGATCGATGAGGTTCATCAACATGGAATGAAAATCATCATGGATTTAGTCATCAATCATACATCAGATGAACATATATGGTTTCAACAATCAAAACAATCAAAAGATTCACCGTATCGACCATATTATATATGGAAGGATGAACCAACGCCTGTTGATTCGATTTTTGGTGGATCAGCTTGGACATATGATGAGACAACTAAGCAGTATTATTTTCATCTGTTTTCAAAAAAACAACCCGATTTAAACTGGCACCATCAACCACTTCGTCAGGCTATCTATGATATGGTCAATCGATGGCTTGATCGTGGAATCGATGGATTTCGCTTAGATGTGATCGATCTCATCGGTAAAGATGTAGATCAACACATGTTTTCAGATGGTCCTTATTTAAACCAATATTTAACAGAACTGTATGAGATCTGTTTCAAGGATAGAGATATCATGACAGTCGGTGAAATGCCTGGACTAACCATCGAACGCGCACAACAACTGACATCGGGTGATGAACCACGATTATCCATGGTTTTTCAATTTGCACATGTAGGGCTTGATGAAGTACCTGGAAAAGGGAAATGGCATCTCAAGAAGCTAGATGTCGTTGAGTTCAAAAAGACATTTGAAAAACTTCAACAGACCATGTTTGGATCAGGATGGAATTCGCTTTTCTTGTCAAATCATGATCAACCACGAGTTGTTACGCGTTACGGAAGTGAAGTTTATCGATATGCATCTGCAACCATGCTTGCAACAATCCTTTACGGCATGCAAGGAACACCCTATGTCTATCAGGGTGAGGAGATTGGGATGACGGGAATCAAGATGCCTATTGAAGAATATAAAGATATTGAGACAAAACAAATCTATGATATCTTAAAAGCTCAGGGATGGGAAGAAGAAAAAATCATGGTTTCAATATATGCAAAAAGTCGCGATAATTCGAGAACACCTTTTCAATGGAAAGATGAAGCTTATGCAGGCTTTTCAACGTCGAAACCATGGCTGAATGTCAACCCCAATTTTCCATTCATTAATGCTGAACGTGAAATGATTGATCCAAAAGGTGTTTTTTCTTACTATCAAAAACTTTTTCAACTGCGAAAATCTCATGACATCTTCCGTGAAGGTCGTTTTGAACTTATGTTTGAAAATCATCCAACAATCATGGCATATCTGCGCATATGGCAGGATGAAAAAGTACTCGTCTTAGGGTCGTTTTCTGATCATGTTGAAACGATTGATTTATCAAATTTTAACCTTGAACAGATTTTATTGACAAATGATAAAAACATTTCACTTCAACCTATCATGCATCTATCCCCTTATTACGCAGCCATCATTAAACTTGGGGGTCAACATGCCAACGATTAAAGATGTTGCTAAATTAGCTCAAGTTTCGATATCGACTGCCTCATATGCACTCAACAATAATCCTCATGTTTTACCAGAAACACGCAAACGGGTAAAGGATGCTGCGAAAACACTCAATTATTATCCACATGGTGCTGCGAGAAATCTCAAAATGAAAAAATCAAAAAATGTTGGTGTATTTATTTATGCATTTGGTGGTCCAGTTTTTTCAGATATTCTTGAAGGTATTCGCCAAACACTTCAAGAACATGATTTTAATATTATTGTGAGTTCAGGAAAATCATCAGAAAATTTGCTAAAAGAACGACAAATTGATGGTGCTATCATTTTTGATAATTATATCTCGGATACTATCTTACAAGGTTATGCATCTCACGGAATGCCTGTTTTCATTCTTGATCGTATCCTTCAAGAGATCGGAAGAGCGTCGTGTAGGGAAAGAGTGTAGATCTCGGTG
>CALKAH010000064.1 GCA_937983315.1 uncultured Acholeplasmataceae bacterium
CATCACTATTTGTGTGATAAGCGTGGCATATTGTTTTATCGTTGGTGAACTCACCGTTAACAATTCTCAAATGGATAAGTTGTGGCCTATTTTACCGATCGTCTATGCATGGATTATTGCTTTGAAAAGTGGTATGGATCTTAGATTAGTGGTGATGGCCATTTTAATTACGATTTGGGGTGCTAGACTAACCTATAATTTTGCACAAAAAGGAGCTTATTCCATTAAATTTTGGTCGGGTGAAGAAGATTATCGATGGATTGTTTTAAGACAAAATCCTAAACTAAATAAGAGATGGAAATGGACATTATTTGATCTGTTTTTCATCTCGATCTATCAAAATGCATTAGTGCTCGCCATATGTTTACCATTACTTGCGGTCATGGAATCATCCGTAACATTCAGTATCTTTGATCTATTGATTGCATTACTTTTATTTGCATTCATCGTGATAGAAACCATCGCGGATAAACAACAAATGATATTCCAAACGACCAAATATAAACTTTTAAATCAAGGAATGAAATTAGAAGATTTACCATCTCCTTACAATAAGGGCTTTAACACACAAGGATTATGGGGACTTTCAAGACATCCTAACTATTTTTCTGAACAATCAATTTGGGTTGTTTTATATTTCTTCTGTATCAGTGCTGGCGTAACACACGCTATCTTCTTTAACTGGACCATCATTGGTTCGATGTTTTTAATCCTTTTATTTATAGGTAGTTCAAATTTCTCAGAAGGCATATCACTCAAGAAATATCCAGCTTATCAAGACTATATACACTCAGTTTCAAAATATGTTCCATTTAGAAAGTACAAAGAAAACTAAAGTCATTGATAGTTGTACGAAAAGTGAAGACTGATAGTCAAAAATAACTCAATACATCAACAATCAAAAGCTATCCTTTGTCGGGATGGCGTTTCTTTTCATTGTTTGAAACACAGTGATTTCATGTTGATCATCGATTGACTTGAATATCAAACCTTTTATAAAGACATCTCATAGAGATGCTTGGTTAAATCCCTTATCAATGGTGCCTTTGTGGCATTTTATGTGAACCCTCATTAAAAAGATTCCATTGTTGCAACTTTTGACATTTTAGGGTGTATTTTTCTTGACATCTAGGTTATAATGTTAATGTTGGATCAAACCGTGTTGTTAGGAGACGTTTTTTATGCTGAACATCGGTGAGAAAGTCAAAAATTTCAGTCTTCCTGATCAATTTGGTCAAATCCATCATCTTGATGATTATCGTGGACATCGTGTGGTCATCTACTTTTATCCCAAAGATGATACAACGGCATGCACGAGGCAAGCGTGTGCCTTCAGGGACAACTATGATGCCTTTAAGGACCGCGATATCATCGTGATAGGCATCAGTAAGGATTCACCTAAACGTCACGAAAACTTCGTTAAAAAATACAACTTACCGTTCATCCTGCTCTCAGATGAGTCATGCGAGATCATCAAATACTTTGGTGTCTGGGTTGAAAAAAAGATGTATGGTCGCTCATATATGGGCATCAAACGATCGACGTTTATCCTTGACGAACAAGGAATCATCACTCATGTTTTTGAAAAAGCATCTCCAAAAGAGAATGCGTCAGATATATTAAAGGCTTTGAAATAAAAGTATCGAGGAGGAATATTCATGGTAAAAAAAGTTATTAAGTCCATGGATGGTAACGAAGCAGCCGCTTATTGTGCGTATGCGTTTACGGAAGTAGCAGGGATTTACCCGATTACCCCATCCACACCTATGGCTCAATACGTCGACCTATGGGCTTCTGAAGGCAAAAAGAATTTGTTTGGCATGCCTGTTAAAGTGGTCGAAATGCAAAGTGAAGCAGGAGCTGCTGGTACTGTCCACGGTTCATTACAAATGGGGGCATTAACCACCACATTTACTGCATCACAAGGTTTATTGTTAAAGATCCCCAACATGTATAAGATTGCGGGTCAATTATTACCTGGTGTTATGCATGTCGCAGCTCGTTCAATCGCTGCACAAGCATTATCCATTTTCGGTGACCATCAAGACGTCATGGCTGCACGTCAAACAGGATGGGCGATGCTTGCATCAACCTCTGTTCAATCTGCGATGGATTTAGGTGGTGTCGCTCACTTATCAGCGATTAAGTCAAGCATTCCCTTTGTTCACTTCTTTGATGGTTTCAGAACATCTCATGAAGTTCAATCGATTGAAGTGATTGATTATAAGGATTTTGATCGTCTTTTAGACAAGGAAGCTGTCGCGAAATTTAGAGCAAAAGGTCTTAACCCCATGCATCCCATTACGCGTGGTACAGCACAATCAGAAGACGTATACTTCCAAACCAAAGTGCTTCAAGCTTCTCATTATGCGGGTATTCCCGATATCGTCAATAACTACATGCAAGAAATCAGCAAGATTACAGGTCGCAAGTACGCACCTTTCGTCTACTATGGTGATCCTGATGCGACAGATGTTGTCATTGCGATGGGTCCTGTCATTGAAGCAGCTCAACAAACGGTTGATTATTTAAGAGAAGAAGGCAAAAAAGTAGGTTTACTCTCCGTTCACCTCTATCGCCCATTCTCAGCTGAATATTTCCTACAAGCAATGCCAAAGACCGTTGAACGTATCACGGTTTTAGATCGTACACTCGAAGCTGGTGCAGCTGGCGATCCTTTATACCTCGATGTTAAGGCTATCTATTATAACCAAGATAAGAAACCTATCATCTTAGGTGGTCGCTATGGTCTGTCATCGAAGGATACAACAGCCTCCATGTTGATTGCTGTTTATCAAAATATGGCTGGTGAACAAAAAGATCAATTCACCTTGGGTATTGAAGATGATGTTACCCATACATCACTTTCTGTCGATAAGACGATTGATGTGACCGATAAAGATGCAACTGAACTCTTATTCTTTGGTTTAGGTTCCGATGGTACCGTCGGTGCGACCAAGAATATCACCAAGATTATCGGTGATCACACCTCCTTATTCTCACAAGCTTATGCTTCCTATGACTCGAAAAAAGCGGGTGGTGTGACACGGATGCACGTTCGTTTCTCGAAGAAGCCAATCCGTTCTACCTACTTAGTGAACTATCCTCACTTTGTATCCTGTTCAACCGATACTTATTTACGTAAGTACGATATGCTTAAAGGTTTAAGACAAGGTGGAACATTCTTGCTTAACACGACAACATCAGTTGAAGATCTCGAAGCATTCCTCCCCAACAAAGTCAAGCGTCAACTCGCACAAAAGAAAGCTAAATTCTATATCATTAATGCGGTAGACTTAGCGTATCAAATTGGTTTAGGTCGTCGTATTAACACCATCATGCAGTCAGCATTCTTTAAATTAAACGAACATTTACTTCCTGCTGATGATGCCAATCGTTACATGAAAGAATACTCTGAAAAGACATACGGCCGTAAAGGTGAAGCGATTATCGAATTGAACAACAACGCAATTGATGCAGGTTATAAGCATTTAGTTGAAGTTCAAGTGAAACCTGAATGGGCTGTTCTTGAAGATGAAATCGTGGATAAAGGTGATCGCCCTGACTTTGTTAAGAAGATTGCTGATATCGTCAATGCCATTGAAGGTGATTCACTTCCCGTATCAGCATTCCTCGGTTATGAAGATGCGCACATGGAAAATGGTTCTTCCGCCTATGAAAAGCGCGGTATTGCGAACTTTGTTCCTGAATGGCGTTCTGAAAACTGTATTCAATGTAACCAATGTGTATTCGCATGTCCACACGGCGTCATCCGTGCATTCTTACCCGATGCAACTGAAGTTGCTCATGCTCCAGAAGGTGCTAAGCTCCTTCAAGCGAAGGGTAAAGGTATGGAAAACTACAAGTTCACCATTCAAGTATCAACCCTTGACTGCACCGAATGTGGTGTCTGTGTTCAAGTATGTCCAACACCTGTGAAGTCATTAGCTATGGTACCCATCGGAGATGAACTTGCAAAAGGTGCTCAACAAACAGCTGACTATTTCTTCAATGAAGTGACCTATAAAGACATGGGTGTCGATAATCCGAAGAATTTAAGCTTCAATCAACCTTTATTTGAATTCTCGGGTGCATGCGCTGGTTGTGGTGAAACACCATATATTAAGGCATTGACACAACTCTTTGGTGATCATATGGTTTTCGCAAACGCGACAGGTTGTACCTCCATCTATGGTGGATCATATCCTGCAACACCGTATACCACCAATGCTGAAGGTTTCGGTCCAGCTTGGGCGAACTCTTTATTTGAAGATAACGCAGAATTTGGTTTTGGTATGAGAATTGCGTATGAAACAATGCGCGATCGTGTGCAAACACTTTTAGTTGACCACATGTCAGACATGCCATCTGAACTCCAAGCGTTAGCTAACGAATGGATATTAAATAGAAAGAGTGCAGAAATCACACGCAAGCTTCAAAAACAAATGATTCCAATGCTTGAACACATCAACAAACCATTTGCTAAAGAACTATTGAGCTTAAAAGACTACTTTGTGAAGATTTCTCAATGGATCATGGGTGGTGATGGTTGGGCATATGACATCGGTTACGGTGGTATTGACCACGTCATTGCAAACAACGAAGATGTCAATATCCTTGTTCTTGATACTGAAGTTTACTCCAACACAGGTGGTCAATCTTCAAAATCTGCACCTACAGGATCAATTGCGAAGTTCACTGCTGCAGGTAAAAACACCAAGAAGAAAGACTTAGCTGCGATTGCAATGAGCTATGGTCATGTGTATGTTGCACAGATTTCTCATGGTGCATCTCCCGCACAAGTTTTAAGAGCCTTTAAGGAAGCTGAATCCTTTGAAGGACCATCCATCATTATTGCTTACGCACCATGTATTGAACATGGTATCAAGGGTGGCATGCAAAACACCTTTGCACAAGCGAAGTTAGCAACTGAATGTGGTTATTGGCCAACATTTAGATTTGACCCAAGAAGAGAAGTTGAAGGAAAGAACCCCTTCATCATCGACTCTAAAGAGCCTATTTGGGACAAATACCATGATTATCTCCTTTCTGAATCACGCTATGCACAACTTGCACAAATCAACCCCGATCATGCAGCTGAATTGTTAGATAAAAACTTACAAGATGCAAAACGTCGCTGGGCCATGTACAAGCGTTATTTAGCTATGGATTACTCATTACCCGAAGCACCAAAAGCATAAACCACGACCCAATCTCGATTTGAGATTGGGTTTTTTTCATCACTCGACATGAAAATCTTGACTTCACCCATTAATCGTATTATGATGATATTAATTAACTTTAATTAAGGAGGATTCATGTGAAAAAGTTGTTATTTATGTTAACGCTCTTTTCGTTTCTACTCATCGCGTGTACCAATGAACCGACAGTAGAACCAGAGCCAACACCAGAAGTCAATTATACCGTAACCTTCAACAGCCAAGGGGGTAACGATGTTTCACCACAAACCGTTGTGAGTGGTCAGACTGCAACAGAACCCACGGCACCTACGAAAGAAGGATACGTGTTTAATCACTGGTATTTGACCGATGAAAATGTCGCATATGTCTTTTCGACACCTGTGACATCCAACATCACACTCAATGCCAAATGGACACAAGCTGCATTGACGAATGCAGAACTCATTGCACAAGATATCGACGATCTTGAATCAAAGATCATCCTCAACGAATATCAATTAAATTTACCTATTCGTGGTGCAATTAACAAAAGTACCATTACATGGAAATCGAATTCAGAATATATCTCCAACAATGGTATTGTCTTGCCAGCACGAGCTTCTTCAGGTATCACAGAAGGAGAAATTGTAGGAACATTTACCTTAAATGGTCTTAAAGTGACCCATACATTCTTAATTCCTATTCCAGCATTTGAAGAAGTTGAAATTGCATCATCACGTTTAGTGCCATTTGAAAATGTCACCACTGAATATGATGTAGCTGATGGTGAAGTGAACTTATACTTTGAAGAAGATGGTTCTGTTCCTTATATTAAAGTGATGGATTTCTTTGGTCTTCTTGAAGGATTTATTGATCCTGAAGTTGAATTTACCGTCGTCAAAGGCGAATCCACATTAGAAATCTCCTATCAGTATTATGATGAAGATTTTGATGAACTCTACGATCTCATTTTGACGATTGATGCGAATGAAAACACCATTACAACCAATGATCCAGGCTTCTATTGGGCTTATGTTTATTCCACTGAAACCAATTATGGAAGACACATTAATTATGTTGCTGATCACCCAGATAATTATCAAATAGAAAGATCGGAAGAGCGTCGTGTAGGGAAAGAGTGTAGATCTCGGTGGT